>WRIO01000026.1 GCA_009782695.1 Candidatus Cloacimonadota bacterium | reverse complement strand
CGCTTCGTGGTGGAGGGGAATTACGACCCGTCCGAAACCCCTTATTTTCATTATCTGCGGTGAAAACTTTTTTAATGTGGCGTTGGATGGGAATTTCTGGATTCTTCGTTTCGCTCTGAATGACGGCGATGGAATATACAAAAAGCACAAGTTTTCCTTATCTACGACAATATCTGTCCCAAGGACATCATAATTTGTTATTTATCATCCGTAACTAGTAATTCCCAGAGAAGTTAGTGTTACCTTCCCTTAGAAATATGATTTACCCCAAAAAGCAAGTGGGTACCATTTATTTTGAAACAAAAAGCTCAGTAAGTAGTTTAGGATAAAAAGACCCAAACAGGTCTAAAAAAGAGACTTTTAGGGGAGGGGGTATCTATCAAAAAAGTAGATAGTAGTGACACACGAAAATACATTTTTACGATTTTCAAAATAATTCTCTTGACAAATATACCTATGTTAATTTTTATTGCAATCGACTTGAGAAGTGTTATTGGATGGGCTACAGGTTCGTTTGCTTCTGCGGTTAATTTTTGGTTTTTGGCTTATCATACGGAGCTTATGTTCTACTCTGAGGATAAGTCTGGGGGTAAAAGATCAAGCAAATCTTTTATTTTTCGGTACTTATTCTTGATAGTGTGGTCGATCTTCGTATTGATGGTGCTAAAGCCGAACCTAATCATGTATTGTTTAGGTTTATTTTCCGCACAGCTTTCTATTCTAATCTATCATATTTACAGCTCGGTCATGAATAGTAAATACAAGAAATATTTTGGGGGTGACGAATGACAAAGAAAAAAATGCGATTACGGTATATTTGCTTGATTTTCTTAGTGTTACTGATAGCGATTTCCTTCTTTTTGAAGAAGCAACTCTATATCGGAAAGGACCACAGAACCGGTCAGTTCAGCTTTGAGCTTCAGGACAAAGATGAGGATATGTCAGCAGCAATAAAAAGCGATATCCAGCCTGATAAATACATCATAGAGCATAACCACCATCATCCTGCTGACCAGCAAATACAACCTTGGGAAAAGACCTACAACAGCAAATTCATTTATAATATATTCTCAAAAGTGCCTATGGGAGAAGGCAACGCTATCTCAAATTTCGTCACTTGGCGTATGGTGATAGCCATAGACATTTTTATGATATTGGTAGCACTCTACCTGCGAAAAAAGTTGCAATTTATACCCTCCAAAGCACAACTGATTTTTGAGATGGTTTTCGACTTTATCGAGGATCTGGTCATAGTGTCTTTGGGTGAAAAGAATAGAAAATTTTTGCCCTTCTTTTTGACCTTGTTTCTTTTCATCTGGGTGTGTAACTGGTCGTCTATGATACCTATTCCTGGCATAGTAGAGCCAACCAGATACCTAAATATCACAGTAGGACTGGGTTTGATGACACTCGGACTGGTTCATTACAATGCCTTGAAGAAAAAGGGAATAGTGGAATATGTAAAAGGTTTTTGCGAGCCTGTATTCCTTTTTGCCCCGCTCAATATAGTTGGCGAGCTAGCAAAAGTGGTGTCGATATCATTTCGTCTTTTTGGTAATATCTTCGGTGGCGCTATCATAGCTATCGTTGTGACTAGCTTGACTAAAGCCGTGCTGGTGCCGATAGGTCTGAACCTATTCTTTACTATGTTTGCTGGCACTATCCAAGCTTTCGTGTTTACTATGCTCGCAGTGACATATTTATCACTGGAAATAACAGATTAAAGGGGTGAGATTATGATGATAGAATTTGTAAATGTATCAGTTTTTTTAGGCGCTGCTCTATCCTGCGGGGTTGGTGGCTCAGCCGCCGGACTAGCCGAGGGAACTATCGGTATGAACGCTATGCAAGCTCTCGGCAGGCAACCCAAGGCAAATGCACAGCTGCTGAGGACACTATTGATAGGGGTCGCAGTGACAGAGACTGGTGGTATCTTTGCTTTAGTGATAGGTCTATTACTCCTTTTTGGAGGACTAAATAGTCCTGATAGTGCGTATGACCTGGCTCGCACAGTGTCATTCCTCGCCGCCGGACTTGCTATCGGGCTCGGCAGTATGGGAAGTAGCTTTGGCAGTGGATACACAGCAGCAGAATCTTGCGCTGGCGTTGGTCGAACTCCTTCTCATTCGAATGCAGTTACCTCAAACATGATAGTGGGACAAGCACTTACGCAGACTTCAACTATATTCTCGCTCATCATTTCCTTATTGCTTCTATACTTAGTCCCAGATATGGCAGAAAACCAGTCTTGGGGTTACCAGATAGCTATGAGTGGAGCTTACCTGGGAGCTGCTATGTCTATAGCTCTCGGGACTATCGGAGTGGCAACAGGTGTGGGTTTCGTGACCGGAAAAGCTATGAGAATGATAGCCCGATTCCGCGAAAACGCATCTACATTTTTGCGTCAAATGTTTGTGGGTGTAGCTGTGGTAGAGACCTGTGCTATATATTCTCTCGTAGTAGCGTTTTTATTGTTGTTTAAGTAAGATAACAGAATGGCAATACTACACAGGAGTGTCAAAGATACTCCTTTTAAAATAGAAAAAATAAATAAAATATATTTGGAGGAAAAATGGAAGGAAACGCAGTTGATTACACAGCAATAGCAAATGGTATCACGCATGGTGCGGCATACCTCGGTGCTGCTGTCGGATTAGGGATAGCCGGATGTGGCGTGGGTCTCGGAGAGGGATTTGTGGCAGGTAAAGCTATGGAATCGCTTGGCAAGATACCCGAACAATCAGGTCTGATGACTCGTTCGATGCTTGTAGGTATGGCAGTGGTAGAGACTTGTGCTATATACTCACTGGTGATAGCACTTCTTTTACTATTCGCTATATAATGTGGGGATATTGTTTTTCGTAACGGTGGTGGTGTCACTACCGTTACGATGACGATGAGTTTTTAGAAAGAAAAGAATGGGAATATCTTTTGGTTTTTCCATTGTGATAAAAAAATAGGAGACAATCTATGTATATTGATTTTTTACTGCTTGCAACGATACTGAATTTCATACTATTGATGATTATCTTGAACCGCTTGCTATATAAACCTTTGAAGAAGTATTTCAATGACCGGCAAAACAAGATCAAAGAAGACCTCGCCGAAGCGGAAAGACAAAATAAGATAGCAAATGACAGGGTAACTGAAAAGAATGAAGAATTGAGTAACTTCCGGGCAGGTTGCAAAGAGATAAAAGAGAAGATCATCAAAGATGCCGAAGCAGAAAGAGAAGTCATCTTGATGGCTGCAAAGGACAAAGAGCAAGATCTGATAAAGCACGCAGAAAACAAGATCATGACTATCAACAAAAAAGCTATCGATGATCTCGAAGATAGGATTTCTGAAGTGATAGCGACATTGACAGGAAAAATATTAGAAGAAAAGATAGATAGTGAAAAAGACAAAGAGCTTATCATGAAATTGCTAGCTAAAAGAGGTTAGATTTTGAAAGACTTAATAATAGCTAAGAGATATGCAATCGCTGCTCTGGGATGCTTAAAAAAAGAAGAATACGAGGACGCCTCGCAAGAGGCCTTTGCTCTGTGGAAATTCTTTACTGCCAACCCTGATGTGCTGAAATACATGGCAGCACCTGTGGTGAGTAAAGATAACAAATTAAAAGTGTATACCTCTATCATACAAGGCTTTAAGCTTAAAGAGTTTTGGAGCAAGATATTCAAGACACTGGTGGTAAAACACCGCTGCGGTGTGCTGACTCATTTTCTAAAAACCTTAGATATTTTGCTGATAGAAGCACTCGACAAACTCCATATCGACCTAATACTAGCCCACGAACAAGACAAAGATTTAGTGCGCCAGATAGACAAAAAATTGGAAGAGATTTTAGGTCGAAAAGTCACTAGCGATGTCACTATCGACAAAGATATCATAGGTGGTTTTATAGGCATCACTGAAAATAAAATCATAGATGCCTCAGTGAAGTCACAGCTGACCAAGTTTATGAAAAGAAGTGAGACTAGGAATTAGTCAATCAGCTGGGATAGTAGCATAAATGCTGTGCGTCTCAGATAGAGAGATCATACTCTTTGTCAAAGCTATTCTAAAGATAACTTTAAAGAAGATATGTATGTAAACTAATGGTGAAATTTATAGTTCTATAAAATTTCACATCATATAAAAAAAGAATAAAATTAGGAGTATATAAATGAGTATTCAACCAGATGAAATTCGCACAATCATTCGAGACAAGATTGAAAACTTTTCGTATGGGATAGATATATCCGAGATAGGAAAAGTGGTGCAAGTCGGTGATGGTATAGCTCGTGTTTTTGGTCTCGAAAATGTGATGTCGGGTGAGATGGTCGTATTCCAAGACGAGACAGTCGGAATGGCTCTAAACCTAGAACAAGAAAACATAGGTTGTATCATCTTCGGTGATTCTACGAACATAAAAGAAGGTGATCTAGTAAAGAGGACAGGCAGAATACTAGAAGTTCCTGTCGGAGAAGCTATGCTAGGTCGCGTAGTGAACGCCCTCGGTCAACCCATCGATGGCAAGGGAAAGATAGACACAGATAAGTTCTTACCTGTGGAAAGAAAAGCTCTCGGCGTGGTGCATCGCCAGTCGGTCAAAGAACCCCTACAAACAGGTATCAAAGCTATCGACACTATGATACCTATCGGTCGTGGACAGCGCGAGCTGATCATCGGCGACCGCCAGACAGGTAAGACAGCGATAGCTATCGACACTATCATCAATCAAAAAGGGAAAGATGTTTATTGCATTTATGTGGCAATAGGTCAAAAGCAATCTACTGTAACTAAAATAGTCCGAACTCTAGAAAAACACGATGCCCTATCATACACCACTATCGTGTGTGCAAGTGCTGCCGACACCCCAGCCCTGCTGTATATAGCACCTTATTCCGGCTGCTCTATAGGCGAATATTTTCGTGACAATGGCAAGCACGCCCTGATTATATATGACGACTTGTCCAAACACGCTGTGGCATACAGAGAAATATCATTGCTATTACGCCGGCCACCGGGTCGTGAAGCGTATCCTGGCGATGTATTTTACTTGCATTCGCGCTTGCTTGAAAGGGCATCAAAGCTTTCACCCGCTCTGGGAGGCGGTTCACTGACAGCATTGCCTATCATAGAGACCAAAGCAGAGGATATATCTGCTTATATCCCCACAAATGTGATATCTATCACAGACGGACAGATTTACCTTTCTACGAGGCTATTCTATTCTGGCAATAGACCAGCTATCCAAGCAGGACTTTCTGTGTCCCGTGTGGGCGGTTCTGCCCAGATAAAGGCTATGAAATCTGTGGTCGGGCAGTTGCGGTTTGACCTTGCCCAATACACAGAGCTCGAAGCCTTTGCGAAGTTTGGTTCTGACCTCGACAAGACCACCAAAGCACAGCTTTTACGCGGTGAAAGACTTGTGGAAATCCTAAAGCAAGGTGAGTGTTCTCCATTACCTGTGGTTAAGCAGATTTTTATCACATTTATGGCTAATAATGGCTATTTGGATGAGATAGAGCTAAATAAAGTATCCGAAGTAGAGGCAGAGCTATACAGTGTCCTCGACACACATCACAAAGACTTCTGCGATGAGCTAACGAAGGAAAAACTGGACGATGATAGAATCAGAAAGATGCACGATATCTGTCTGGAAGTATCAAATAGCTTTAAATAAGAGAGGTATGCATGGCTAATCTCAGAGACCTAAAGACACGAATCGGTTCTGTAAAGAGCATAGCCCAGATCACGAATGCTATGAAAATGGTGGCAGCAGCAAAGCTACGAAAAAGCCAAGACGCTGTGGTGGCTGCTCGCCCATATTCTGACCATATAGATAGGATGCTGCGAATACTACAAAAAAAGAATAACTATACTCCCCATCCCCTGCTTAATACTATCAACCCCGAAGGGAAACAGCTGATCATCATAGTCACATCAGACAAAGGTTTGTGCGGTGCGTTCAACTCGTCTATCATAAAATATGCAGTTCGTTATTTAGAAGAAAATCCAAATAGTGATTTGATCTTTTTTGGACGCAAAGGGTATGACTTCTTTCGAAAGAATAGCAGATTTAAAGTGAAAGGTGTGTATCCAAACCTGTCTGACAATGTCTCGGTTCACTCCGTGCGAAATATCAAGACCGAGCTCCTGAATTTTTACAATTCAGCAGAATATTCGAAAGTCTTTGTGATATACAACGAGTTTAAATCAGCTATCCAACAAAATTTACTCCTAAAACAGCTGATACCCGTGGTGCCTTATGAAGCCGATGATATATCTAGTGCAGATTATGACTATGAACCGAATGCAAACGCTATCATAGAAGAGCTAGGAAAACAGTATGTAAATGTGGAACTTTGGCGTATAATACTCGAATCAAATGCAGCAGAACAGGGGGCAAGAATGACCGCTATGGACAATGCCACTACCAATGCAAAAGATTTGATAGAAGAGCTTTCTTTGATTTATAACAGAGAAAGACAATCGCAAATAACCACTCAAATAATCGAAATCGCTTCTGGAGCAGAAGCTATACATAACTAAAAAATATAAAAAAGAGGAATATATGCAAATAGGAAAAGTGACACAGATTATCGGACCTGTAATAGACGCCGAATTTCCTGAAGGAAAGCTACCCGCTATCCGTAATGCCTTAAATATAAAAAGAAAAGACCAAACTGACCTGATACTCGAAGTGCAAATGCACCTTGGTGATAATATGGTGCGAGCTATATCTATGGACTCCACAGACGGTATCGTTCGTGGTATCGATGTGTTCGATACCGGGCAACCCATCACTGTGCCTGTCGGACCTAATGTTCTCGGTCGTGTGCTAAATGTGGTCGGAGACCCCATAGACGAAATGGGTGAAGTTATCCACGAAGCTAGATACCCCATCCATAGACAAGCGCCTGCTTTTGAGGATCTGGACAATGAGGAGCAAATACTCGAGACAGGTATCAAAGTGATTGACCTGATAGAGCCTTATCTCAAAGGCGGTAAAACAGGTCTATTCGGTGGTGCCGGAGTGGGTAAAACTGTGCTGATACAAGAACTTATCAGAAATATTGCCACAGAACACAGCGGATATTCTGTGTTCTCCGGCGTGGGCGAGAGAACCCGTGAAGGTAATGACCTGTGGGAAGAGATGAAGCAGTCTGGTGTGATAAAAAACACCGCAATGGTCTTTGGTCAAATGAACGAACCACCAGGAGCAAGACTTCGTATCACCCTGACAGGCTTAACCATAGCCGAATATTTTCGCGATGTAGCCAAAAAAGATGTGCTATTATTTATAGACAACATATTTAGGTTTACCCAAGCTGGTTCCGAAGTGTCCGCATTGCTCGGGCGTATGCCTTCTGCTGTGGGATATCAACCCACACTTGCCACAGAAATGGGTGAAATGCAAGAACGAATTACTTCCACTGTAAACGGTTCTATCACTTCTGTGCAAGCAGTTTATGTCCCTGCTGATGACTACACAGACCCAGCCCCCGCAACCACATTCTCTCACTTAGACGCCTCCACCTTCTTGTCGAGGCGCATCGTGGAGCTTGGTATCTATCCAGCAGTTGACCCGCTTATGTCCACCAGCCGTATCTTAGACCCGAAAGTAGTGGGAGATGAACATTACTTTGTAGCTCGCGAAACTCAAAGAATTATCCAAAAGTATAAAGACTTGCAAGATATCATTGCTATCCTCGGTATGGATGAGCTCTCCGAAGAGGACAAGTTAGTGGTGAACCGTGCTAGAAAGCTGGAAAGGTTCTTCTCACAGCCTTTCTTTGTGGCAGAAGAATTCACCAACACACCGGGCGAGTATGTTTCGTTAAAAGACACTGTAAAAGGATTCAAAGCTATCATAGACGGTGTGTGTGACACTTGGCCAGAGCAGGCATTTATGTTTGTGGGCACACTCGAGAAGGCAGAAGCAAGAGCACAAAAACTGATGAAAAACAACTAAAAGGACTGTAAAATGGAAAAGCTACATGTTCAATTAGTGATACCAAATGAAGAGTTGCTAAACGGCGAGTATGACCAAGTCTCTGTGCCGGGCGTGGAAGGTAACTTTGAAGTGTTGCCCCAGCACTCTCCCTTTATCACGCAGCTACGACCAGGAACTATCATGATCACAAACGAAGGACACCATGAGATCTACTGTGTCCATGACGGCTTTGTTACTGTGGAGGACGATAATGTGCTGGTTCTGTGCGAAAGCTGCGAGGCAAAACACGACATAGACAGCGAAAGGGCTACTGCATCCAAACAGCGAGCAGAAAAAAGAATTGCCGATGTAAACAACAAAGATATAGACTTCCGCAGGGCTGAAAGCTCATTGCGCCGAGCAATCGCAAGGCTAAATACCCTGAAAGCAGAATAAATACTCTAGCGGAGAGCCTCCGGCTCTCCAAAATAAATATAATACTATGTAGCGGAGAGCCTCTGGCTCTCCACTGTTGGGGTTGAAAGACTGTTTGATATATTAGCAAATCCAGTATTGATGCGCCTTTCCGAGAGTTGTGTCTAAAAAGAGCATATTATCAGTATGAAATAATGTTAAAAACCTGCGAAAATGAGTGGAATCCGTGCGAAAAAGCGAAATAAGGTTTGCGAAAAAATGAGATAAATTCGCACAAAGCTCTGGTGGGAGTGATGATAGCGAAATGCGAATGGAAACCCCTACAAACCATCGCAACAACTGGCATTCTGTGTTAAAAAGTGATAAAAAATGCGAAAATCGAGACATTTTCAAAAAGCCATTCTTCCTTTTTAACATAATTGGTTTTCTCTTAAAAACAAATCCAAAGACATATCAGATAAATAGCAGAAAGAATGTATCTTATCCAATATATAGTGTTAAGACAAACAAGGCTATGAAAGCCAAATTAATACTCAAAAAGGAGGATAGATATGAAGATGCTAATATCAGAAGCAAATGAAAATATCGAAGAAATCTCAAATACTGCAGAAAGTGAGTTATTTGATGATGATGTAGGTATTTTTAATGTTATTAATGTAGAGGACATCG
>WRIO01000025.1 GCA_009782695.1 Candidatus Cloacimonadota bacterium | reverse complement strand
ATAAAGAAATAAAAAAGCGTAGTTTTGTTATTTCCACTGCTATATTCTGCATATCTACACCATAAATACATTCTTTGATGACATCCATCTTATTCTCAAAGGTTGTTTTTCCATCTCGAAGTTTTTCCAATACTCTCACTACTAGATGAAACATCCCCACAGGAAAAGCACCTGACCCACAAGCTGGGTCAAGAATTTTAAGCTTAGTGATGGTCAGTACAATATCAGCTTTTTGGCTCAAGCTTAAGCTAAACTCATTATCATCTATCAAGCTATCAATTTCTTTTTTTAAAAGGGGATGTTTAAATTTTATTATAGCTTTTAAACTCTCCGCGCACATATAATCGACAATAGGGCGTGGTGTGTAGAAACTACCGGAGGCTCTACGAGCATTTTGTTTGTCTTCGACATTATAATAAGCAATCAATTCTTCAAACACATAACCCAATAGTTCTGGGTCAAGGGCTATATCCTGCTCCATAGGAGTAGATTCCTCGATGGTAAAGACAAAATCTTTAAATAAATCGATTAATTTAAAAATAACACTATCGCTGATAATTGCTCTATAATTATCTCTCTCACTAAAACCGTCAATAATGTAGTTACTAGAACTGTTTTTATTATTAGTAACAGCATCTTTTCCTGTAAAAATGTAATCATGACAAGTGAACAATCCCCCATTGATAAAAGGAATAGAGGAAGTCAGCTTTAAGAACTTATCTGCCATATCTTCTTTAAAATAGCTCTCAAATCTGAAAACATCAAGGATACCATAATCATTTCCCTCGGGGTCTAAAGCTTTACTCCTGTCATGTTTTCGGAATCGCCTTTCGTCAATTTTCTTATTGAGCACAGCAAAAAAGAGATTTTGCAGAATAGCATTATAATATGTGTCTTCTTTAATTAAATAATCGTCGATAATATTTTTTTCAAATAGTTTTTCATCGATTAGACCTTTTTCTTTCATAAACCACATAAACATCAGGCGAATGATGACTCTGATAATAGCCTGTGGCTTTAATTCGTTGTTAATATCCTTTTTCAGAACATCACTAGCTTTCTTCAGATTTATTTTTATATCGTCATAACATAGCTGATACCAATCGAATAATCTCTCGTAGAAATTATCGTTAAGTGTTTCTACTGCCAGAACATCTAACCATTCTCTGTGTAGTTCTGCAAAATGGGTGCTTTTTATTGTTTCCAGTCCCCCCAATATTTTCCTATGTCCCGGGTGTGGTTTGTTTATGTCTATATCGCGCAGGATTATTACTTTGCCTATTTTTTCGCCTGGTCGCCATGTCTGTTTATAATCCATTCTTTCTGTCAAAGCCAGAGAGATTTTATCGTCATATTTGAAGAAGACTAATACAGGTGCAGTCTTGTATTCTCTGTTTATATCTCTGGTGATTTTGGCTATTTCAGCTCTTTTTGGAGTGTAATCTAGAGAGACAGTTTGGAGCAGTAGTCCCTCGTATTTGTCTGTCCCTAAGCTTTTGTCAAAGGATTCATTGTTTAGGACATATAGGTCATCACTGACCTTGATCAGTTTGATCTTTAGCTTCTCAAATATCTCGTCGATAGTAGTGTTTAGGTTCATTTATTTTTTCCTTTTTTGAGTAGTCGTCTTATGTGTTTTTATGGAGTTTTCCAATTCTAAAAAACGGTCAAAATCGCTTTGAAAAAGTCTGTCTTGGATTATTCTGTATTTTTCAAATTCTGTTTCTGCGTGTAGTTTAGCTATTTCTGCAGTAATTTTGCCTGCGTCTTGTAAAATTCCTCTATCTGTGGCTGCTATAAATATATCTAACCTTTTTGCCCAGTCTTCCATAGTCATTGGTATTTTTCTTTTCGCCATATCTTCAGCTATATCCAAATAAGCAGAAACTATACGGTTTAAACTATAAATTTCGTCTTCTGTTAAATAGTTTTTGGCTACGGTCACATCGTGTTTTTGAATTTTTCCATTTGGTGCATCTTTCCATGTTGTCAGACCCATTTTTTCTTTTGTTGCGTCCGCTCTGTGATAAACAATCTCTGCTGCGGTATTTCCATGCACAGCATAATGGAGCTTATTCTGGACTTTTTTGAAAAACTCTCTTGTTGTTTTAGCTGTCACATCATAATCAAGAGCAGTAGAATAAATGTCCGTTACTTTTTGATAAAACTTGCGTTCTGATAGCCTAATTTCTCTTATTTTTTCGAGTTGCTCTTCAAAATATTTTTCAGTAAGGATACTACCACCATTTTTAAGGCGATCAGCGTCCATCACCCAGCCTTTGATGGTGAATTCCTCAATAATATTTGTAGCCCATTTTCTAAATTGAACTGCTCTTTCGGAATTTATTTTATACCCCACCGCGATGATAGCTTTTAGGTTATAATGCTTAGTATTGTAGTCTTTATCGTCATTGGCAGTTATTCGAAAATTTCGAATAACTGAATTTTCGTTAAGTTCATTGTCTGTAAAAATCTTTTTAAGATGATAATTAACAGTATGTGTTTCTACATTATATAGTTCAGCCATCATTTTCTGTGATAGCCAAATGTTTTCATCAGAATAGATAGCATTAATTCCGCCATCTCCTGTTGTCGATATAAATGTCAAATACTCCACAGCACTGCTTCTTATTGTAATTTCATTATTTTTCATATTGTATTCCTATAAAAATTATATTCAAATTCTATACTAGCTCTGTTAGGAAATGAGTCTGTGGTTAGCATTTCGTTTCTAACAACATAACGCCCCTACGGGGCTGTAAATGTGTGCTACGCACAGATATTGCGGTAGGCAACCCTTTATCTTCCGCTCTCCATATCGTAGGGAACGATGCCTAGCACACTGGTAAGTGCACATAATTTCCGACGAAACAGGAGATATTTCCCCCAAATATTGATGTTAACACTCTTAGAATGGGACTAACTTATAGATATGATTTTAGTCTATAATAAATGTTCGTTTTTGTAATACCCGTTTGAACCCCATTTTGATGATACCTTGTATGGAACCAATCAGTTTCAGTTAAAGTATCATTATCGACGCCCCCCAGATTCGCTATTACGAGATAAGGAAATAATTGATCGCCTACTACTGAATTATTTTCCTTAATGGTTTCTTCAATCCAAATCAACTCTGTGTCCAGTTTGTCATAAACAGTTTCTAGCTCTTTTATCTGCTTTCTCATTTCTAGTTCGAGAAGCACTTTTGCTTCTTCTATTGATACAGCTTCACAGTTCTTGCTTATAATATTAACCTCGATTTTCTTTCCATTGTAATAATCAATGACTTCATACAATGTCTTTTCTAATTGATATAGTTCAATTTGTGTTTCAGTGAATTCTTTGATTATGTAATTCCTTAAACTTTCATCTGATATTCCTTCTCCACCAAGACCTTCTTTGAAGAAATTAATCATATCTTTTATTACAAGTTCCATATCCTGTTGAATTTCTTTGTGTTGCTTCTCAATCATTCTTTCAGCTATCGATAATGCTTGCTGCATCTCAACGTCTGTCAAAGAAAGATCAGCGGATATAAACGTTTCTTTAATTTCTTTCAGTTTTTGTTCCTTGTCTTTCTGGCTTGTTAATGTCATTTTATATTTCTATCCTCCATTTAATTATTAGAGGTGTCCTTCGGACTAATATTGTGGAGAGCGGGGACGCTCTCCGCTACTAAATCCGTCCGTAGGACACCACATTTCTAATTTATAATTTATAATTTAACTCACCACTTCCCAGCATATCAAATCCCAGTTGTTTTTTTGATATTGTTTTTCTATTTCGGTGTTTTGATTTACTTTGCTTAGGGACAGAGAGCCTGACATGACATCATTTACTAATTTATCCTTTTCGGGCTGTATGGACTTGTCTATCCAGTAGAAAATGGCATCGGCGTATTTTTGCAACTCGTCAGGGTCACCACTTTCTATGAGATCAGGGACATAGGTGGTAGCTTCTCTATTTTCAGATAGGAACGAGAGTATATCGTGTTGGTTTTGCTTTATCTCATCGCCATTTAGCTTTATATAGATTAGCTTTTTAGCTTTAGTGAGCTTGTTTTCTAGCAGAGCTACTAGCCCTATTTCGTCACTTTTGAACCCTGAAAATATTCCTTTTGGCAAGTCTTTGTATCTATGAAAAGACGCTTTTGTTAGGTCTTGTTTAAATGATTCCAATGACAGGTCATTGTAGCCAAAGAACCCATTTTTAATGTCCTCTAAGCTATTTTCCATCATTTTTAGGTTTATCTTTTCTTGTCTTTTTTCAAACTCATTGTCTTTGGTCATCGCCTCTAACTCATCGGTTAAATTGTTTATAATCTCAGATTTCCCGATAGTCATAGTCGCCATACGGGTCTCCACTCTGCCTTTTAGGTTCAGGTAGTCCTCTATGTTTTCACTGGGCCAGAAGTTGTAGCAGTATATTTCTTTGTTTGTGCTACCGATTCTGTCTATTCTGCCCACCCGTTGGATGATCGATACAGGGTTCCAGTGGATATCGTAATTTATCACACAATCGCAGTCTTGCAGGTTTTGTCCAACACTAAGCACATCGGTGGAGACTAGGATATCTATTGGGTTGTTTCGCTGTGTTTCGTTTGCATTATTTGCTATGGGTGAAAATCTTTTTAGGATATTTATGACTGCACTGCTAGCCCCACTAACTATTTCGATGTTTGTAAACTCGAGTGATAACTGCTCAAAAAGATACTCTGCTGTGTCTCTGTATGTTGTGAATATCAGCACTTTTTTGTTTTCATTTTTTTGTTTATTTTTTATTATAGAGATTAGCTTTTTCAGTTTCTCGTCATTTTTGGGTTCAAAGTTCTCTAACTGTTCTTTTATATATTCCAGTTTGCTTAGATCTATCTTCACATCTTTTGCAAAAGCCTCTAAATTCTTTATCTCACAGATGTTTATAGGGTTCTTTTTCCCGATTCTATATTCATCGATATTCTCTTGGTCTTCTTCCTCAAACAGTGCTTCCAACCCCTCTTCGTCAAGGTCTTGAAAGTTTTGTATTTTAAAAAGGACACTGATGTGATATTGCAGTATGTTTTCGATAGTTTTTTTAAAAGAGACCCACGAGCTTTCAAGCCTTTTTGCTATCATAATCTGCATCATCCGAACCAAAAACCCAGACCTTCTGCTCTCGTCATGATAAACATTTTTATTTGTATGACCAGCATATACAGCGGGCATATATACGGAAAAATTAGCTGGCAGCAGATCCAGCAGAGCCTCAAAAGTCTCTATGTTATCTATACAGTTTGGGGCTATGCGAATGTTTATAGGTGTATTTAGCTTTGGAAAGTTGATTTCTTTACTAGCGACTTCCTTTCGTGTCCTAGCAACTATCAGAGAATCCATTAGGTCGGTAAAATCGTGATGAAAGCTGTTTTTGAGCGAGCTGATATTGTTTCTGGTTTCTTGTAACGACCATTCAAGCAGGGTCTGGTCAACGGCTGTGAAAATGCTTTTTTTCTGGTCATAATCGCCGAGTAATTTTATCTGGTTAAACACATCCAAGATAGAGTTATTTATCGGGGTTGCGCTGAGGAGTAGCACCTTAATATTTTGGTTTTTGCGGATTATTTCGTTGATTAAAAACACATATCTGGCACTTTTATCATTCCGCAGATTATGGCTTTCATCTATGATAATCAACTTCGGGTCGTCATTTATGAGGTCATTATAAATTTCTCCAAACCTTTTTTCATTTAGATCTGTATGAAACATCACTTGATATCGAAAATCGTCTTTTTGAAAGATATTTTCACCAAACACTTTCGGTAAATATTGCTTCCAGTTATATTCTAATTTTTTGGGTGCCAACACAAGAGGTCGCCGACCCTCTTTTTTTTGATAATATTTTATCACTGTGAGTGCTGTGAATGTCTTTCCGAGCCCGACTGCATCTGCTAGTATGGCACCACCTGAGGTGTCCATCTTTTTGACCAGGCTCACCACGGCAGCCTTTTGAAAATCGAAAAGTTTTTGATAAATCTCAGTTTTACCAAGCTCTTTTTCGACAGTCTCTGCTAGCGACTCCTCAGTAAAAATTTCTGATAGAATTTTCAAGTATATGTCATTTGGAGTGTAGGCATTAAATATCTTTGAGATTTCTTTGATAAGCTCTTTTTTATTGTCTTTTAGTTTGACATTTGTCCAGAGACCGTCAAACCACAGTTTTAGCTCGTTGTAGGTGGGTATGTCACCGTAATGAGCGATATTTAGCTCTATATTGCTAGTATGTTTCTTTCCTATGCCTGCTTCTGTAAGGTTCGAGCTGCCTGATATAAAATAGTTAAACCTTTCCTCATTTGCACGTTGCAAGTATAGTTTTGCGTGGCAAAAGTTCGGTTCTGTTGTCCTTATCTCGACATTATTTTGCTGCAGAAACTTCACTGCTTTTTGTGCAGTTTTTCGTAACGAAACCGCATGTTTGATAGAGATTTCTTGGTTTAATAGGTCGAGGCGGGTGATTTTATTGTTCTCTACATTTGTCAGCTCGCCTAAAACAAAACGAAACTTTTCTATCTTTGAGTTGTAGTTATCACACAGCCATACCAGTGCGCCTATCGTAAAATAACCTACGACTATATCTAGCTCGCCACTGGCTACAAACCTCTCTAAATAGTCATATACAGAGCTAGTTTGATTGCTATTGTCCAATATCATATTGAACCTCCCCCACTATTTTTACATAGTATTTTAAATGATTTTATGTATAAATACTTCAAATTCAAAAGAAATAAAACAGGGGTTTTTATCAACAGATACTTCATGTTCGTAGGGAACGATGCCTAGTGCAGCGAACATCGTTCCGCCACATCTGTCCAAAGTATACGTTTTACAACCCCGTAGGGCATATGTCGGTAGAAACACTATACCCCCAACAAAAGCCTCTCCTCTACTATTGCTGAGGAACCAGTCTATGCACGCAGCTATCGAGGTGTTGCCGCACCACTGCCCAGTCTTCTTTTAGGTCAAGTGCTTTCAAGGAGACATTTACCCCGTTTATATCCTCAAGATTGTTTGATTTGGGGTATAATAAGATAGCGTTGATAGTTTGTTTTTCGTTTTTTGTTTTGATATGAAATGTTTTTAAGACATCTGGTTGCACGACCCTATCTAAGTATCTGGTGTCAAAGAGCAGGATATTTTGTCCATAATTCAATGAAATATCGAACCTGAGGTCTGCATGGATAGCCATATTAACTGTCTTTGGGCGGAAAACTAAATGATGTTTGATATAGTAAGAAAGTATCGCTTTTTCGTATAAAGTAGCTAGCAGTTTATCGTCTTCTATGTTTTCACGGAGCATAGGCATACCGTTTTCATTTAGGTATATCAGCCCGTCTATGATGAGCTTGCACACTCCCAGTAGCAGCTGATAAGTGCGGTTTGCACGGTGGGTCTTGATCATATTCCACTGCACGAGCGTGGGTGATATCAGCTTTGTATCGCTAAAATAGAGCAGTAGCTTACGCAAAGACTCCTTGTTTTTTTGTTTCATTTTGCCTTGTTTTATCATGATCATGATCACGCTTTTTAGGGCTTGGTTCGACAGGGAATTAGCCTCAAAATCCTCATACTCACAGACTATTTTGCCCAGAATCAAGGTTTGTTGCTTGATAGTTTCTGCCACATTTACTCTGCCAGAGGCAGTGGGAAACACGCCTTCGTGCTTCACATAATCGCGATGCCCGCCCCTTTTTACAGTGTTTGTGATACCGTGTATCAGTATCGCTGCGAAAAGGTCGTGCAGGTTCTCATAATCTTGGGTCACCACATCCTCGAAGTTCCGTGCCGAAAGATTCTGAAAGGCGTAAAGCGTGAGATAATATAGATTTACAAGCTTGATGTTATTTAATAGCATTGAAAAGTTTGGTTTCCCATTTCTTTTGCTCAGGCTGGTTGTCAAACCAATATTCCTTTATCATGGGCATCATCTCGTATTGCACCACACCCGAAAGCCATAAATCGTCTATCTTTTCGATATTATCAGGGCAAAAATAACTGTGACCTATGCGGAAGCCTTCACCCAGAGAGGGGTCAAGAGCTATGGCTGTATTTAGTTCTTGTATCACAGCTATTAGACGGTCGAACTTCTCATTGTTGATGACTTTTTGTTGCATTTTAAAGCCTTCGGAGCTGAATGCAGGCTCGATATCAAAGAAGGCAAAGCGGCGTCTGAGGGCATAATCTATCATAGCTATACTGCGGTCTGCGGTGTTCATCATGCCTATGATAAACACATTCGCTGGCACATAAAAAAGCTCGTCTTTGTAGAGCAGAGTGATAGCGTTCTTTTCGCCTCTTTTGTCATATTCTATCAGCATAAGTAGCTCGCCAAATATCTTGCTCAGGTTACCGCGGTTGACCTCGTCTATGATAAAGAAATATGGCACTTCGTCCTCTTCTGCTGCTAGCTTGCAAAACTGGTAAAAGGGACCTTCCACCAGCCTAAAACCAGTTCCGTCTGGGCGGTATCCCATGATAAAGTCTTCATAGCTGTAGCTCTGGTGAAACTGCACCACCTTGATACGGCTGGTGTTTTTTTCTCCCATGATAGAGAAGGCAAGCCTTTGTGCCACGAAGGTTTTACCCACACCGGGCGCACCTTGTAGGATGACATTTTTTTTACGCATTATCAGTCCAGTGATAGTATTATACCTTGCCTCGTCCATATACACTTCGCTCAGTAGGTCTGTTTTGGTGTATTTTAGGTATTTGATGATAGGTTCATTATCGACTTCTGTGAACTCGCTATCGCCCATAAAAAGGGATTCTAGTTTAAATATATATTCTTTGTTTAAAGTGATATCAGAGAGCAAACTCGTGGTGCTGAGACCTGGATGATCCCAGTTCCCTTTGTGTGTCCAGTTCACTCGCCTCATGTGTCGAAACTCGCTGCGAGCAGCGTCATAGATATAGTCTGACGTCACTATGCCACGACCAAGAATCTCTTGCCGACCCTTTTTTACATAGACCACATCGCCGTCTGCTATTACATTTGCAAAATTCCAC
>WRIO01000024.1 GCA_009782695.1 Candidatus Cloacimonadota bacterium | reverse complement strand
GTAAACTTCGCAAAGGGATTTCTTTTAAAACCGACAGCGAATGGCAGACAGAAATGGAGGAGGCCTTTATCTACGACGACACCCCCGACCAAGCGACCGCTACACTTGAAATAAAGCAAGATATGGAGTCAAGCACCCCGATGGAGCGTTTACTGTGCGGAGATGTCGGCTTTGGCAAGACAGAAGTGGCGGTTCGAGTGGCGTTTAAGGCTGTTTTGAGCGGCTATCAAGTGGCTGTGGTTGTCCCGACCACGCTACTGGCAGAGCAGCATTACAATGTTTTTCGTGAAAGGCTCGCACAATTCCCGATACGGCTGGCGATGCTGAGCAGGTTTCGGACAAATGCAGAGATAAAGAATGATTTGGCAAAAATCAAAGAAGGCAAGGTCGATATCGTTATCGGCACGCATAGGATACTGTCCAAAGATGTCGAATTTCACCGTATAGGTCTGCTGATAATAGACGAGGAACACCGCTTTGGCGTTCGGCACAAAGACCGCATACGGCAGATAAAGTCAAACATCGACACCCTTTATATGTCCGCCACGCCGATACCACGCACTATGAACATGGTGATATCCAAGCTAAAAAGTATGTCGCTGATACAGACTTCGCCAAAGGCACGCTTGCCGATTCGCACAGTAATAGTCCCCTTTGACACAGAGGTCATAAAGGACGCTATTATGCGGGAATACGACAGAGGCGGACAGGTGTTTTTTGTTCATAACCGCGTGGAAACTATCCAAACTATTTACCACCAGCTCCACACCTTGCTACCAAATCTGCGAATGGCAGTAGCACACGGACAACTTCCGGAAAAGCAATTAGAGAAAATAATGACAGAGTTTTCGGAGCATAAATACGATGTGCTGATAGCCACCACCATCATCGAAAGTGGTATAGATATCCCAAATGCGAACACTATCTTGGTAAATCGGTCAGATATGTTCGGCATGGCTCAGCTGTATCAAATTCGGGGACGTGTGGGACGAAGCAACAAAAGGGCTTATGCCTATCTGATGATACCAAACAACCTAACAGATGACGCCCGCAAAAGGCTTGAAACACTTACAGAATATGAGTCCCTCGGCGCTGGCTACCAGATAGCTATGCGTGACCTGGAAATCAGGGGAGCAGGCACACTTCTGGGGACAAAACAATCAGGGACTATCGCCTCGATTGGCTTTAATTTTTACAATAGGCTGCTCGACCAAGCTGTAAATAACATAATGTCGGCAAACCCCGAAGGGATGTGGCACTCCGAAGAGGAGGCTGACGAACTGCTAAAAATAGAGCTCGGCACTGACTTCTTTTTCCCCCCAGAATATATCACCAATGAAAAACAAAAACTGCAAATCTACCGCCGTATGATAGATTTTACAGCAGGGGAACAGTTTGACGATTTGGTCGAGGAGCTGACCGATAGGTATGGTGCACTGCCCGAAACAGCCAAAAATGTGATAGATTATTTTCGCTTGCGTATGACCGCTAAAAATATAGGCTTAAAAACCTTTATGATACTCTCGCAAAAGATGTTCTTGGAATACGATGTTAAATCTCTGCCTGATAGGGACACCTTGCCTGCTATCATAGCTTTTAGCGAAGTCCCAGTTAGTTTCAACGCCACATCAGGGCTAAAAATCACCTTTGAGTTCTCACCTGAAATGGCAGCTGATAAAAGAGGTAAGATAGATTTCGCCCTAAAACTCATAGATTTTTTGGTTGGTTTGGGGAAATCCCAATCCGTAGGGAACGATGCCTAGCTCAGCGAACATCGTTCCGAAAAATATCTATCGTAGGGAAGGGTTACCTAAGCCTTCCGCAAAATATTCGTGCGAAGCACACCGACAATTCCCCTCCAATTTGGAGGGGTGGCATTTTGGAGCTTGCGGAAAAATGACGGGGTGGTTAAAAAAATAATAATTCGTGCATAGCACACAATAATCGTAGGGAAGGGTTACCTAACCCTTCCGCAATATCTGTCCGTAGGACACAATACCAGCGCCGTTAGGTGCGTTATGAATGTGTGCTTCGCACAAATATGTCGGAACGATTTTCGCTTCGCTAGGCATCGTTCCCTACGAAAGCAATGTGTCACCACCACAACATTTCCCTTGACAAAAACCCCACATTTTATTTATTGGAGCTATGGACATAAACGAAAGATTTCCAAAGGCAAGGATAGAGGATTTAGATTTTATAAAGCAAAAGATAGTCGAAAACTTACCCGTAAAGTATATTTATCTTTTCGGCTCTCACGCCTATGGACAGCCGCACTCAGAAAGCGATATCGACCTGTATGTGGTGCTGCATGAGTGTGATGACAAGATGATAGATTTATACACAAAGATGAATATGATTTTTAGTGAAAATAAAATATGGGATGTCGATGTTTTGATGAATACCGAAAAGGTATTTAAGCAAAGGGTGATAGATTTTAATCTAGAAGAAATAGTCTTTACAAAGGGGAAAATAATATGAAACCCGTAGAAGTAAAAGAATGGATATCAATTTCGGAAGATCATCTAGATACAGCTAATGAATTGTTATTGTTAGAAAAAGAAAAATACCGTGAAATAAGCTTTCAATGCCAGCAGTCTTGCGAAAAGTTTTTGAAAGGATTTTTGGTTTACAGCAACCAAATTCCACCTTAAACTCACGATTTGACAGTGTTAAGGGATTTATGTAATCAAGTGACCTCTGCTTTTGACCTGATTGAAGAAGAATGCAATTTCTTAGATAATTATAACACAGAGTACCGCTACCCACCGCTGCTTTTTGTGTCTGAAGAAGAAGCTACCAGAGCTCTCGAATACGCCACGAAAATAGCAAACCTTGAACCTATCTTAAAAAGAAAAAAAGAATTAAATATAAAGGAATAAACTATGATAAAAAATATGATGATGATAGCTAGTATAGCTGTGCTGCTTTTGACACTGTCGTGCTCGGATAAGACGACTAAAAACAAAGAGACTACCGCTAAAGTCACAATAAACCTAACTACTTCTGATGTTGGTTCTGTTTATGGTGCTTTTGTGATTTTGCAAAATAACAGTGATCCATCTTTCAGTTATGGACAGTCCGCAAGTGGTAATACCGTCACCTTTGCAGGTGTTATTTATGGTAGCTACACATTGACAGTTACTCTCGAGGGATACACCACATACGTAAATAGCAACATATTTATCCAAGTAGAAACATATAATACACCTGTGCATTTGATAGCAACGCCTATAAATTTTTCTAGGGTAACGATAAACCCGACCACATCAGATGGTGGTTCTATAACGGGAGCTTTTGTTATTTTACAGAAAAGTGGAGATTCATCTACCTGTTATATACAATCAGCAAGTAGTAGTTCGGTCACATTTCCTTCTGTTGTTTATGGTAGATACACATTGACAGTTACTCACACAGGATACGCTACTTATGTAAATAACAGCATAATGATTTATACCGAAACTTTTATACAACCAGTGGAATTAACGGCAACAACTACCCCGATAGAAGTTTCTCTAATCACGATAAACATAGATCACAATTATTATGCTTTTGAGAACACAAGTCCTATAAATATCATACTGAAGAACATAAATGGCGACCCTTCTTTAATCTATGCTGACACAACTGTAGGAAATTCTGTTGTATTTCCCGCTGTCGTATATGGTAGTTACGAGCTGACCGTCACAAACCAGGCATTCACTACATATACCGCCTATGTAAATATTGCTGCACCACTTGTAAATCGTGATGTCAGTTTATCATTTCAAGGTTCATCAGGTGGCTTTATCTTTTACGACAAGGGATATAAATCAGATGGATGGAGATATATGGAGGCAGCTCCTTATTCAGCAGAATTTGAGGCACAATGGGGTTCTTATGGCACTCTCATAGGTGGCACTTCTGCAGCTATAGGAACAGGAAAGGAAAATACCCAGATTATAATAGATTGGCTAAATAGCCATGGTGAGACTGATAGAGCAGCCCAACTCTGCATTGCATTAAATGTAGAGGAGGAATGGTTTTTGCCTAGTAAAGATGAACTGACTCTGATGTATCAATATCTACGATTACGAGGAATTGGTGATTTTGGTGCTTCGGGCTCAAATAATCGATGGATTTACTGGTCATCATCTGAGTACAGCAACAATGCCGCATGGAGTATGTATTTCCAATATGGCAGTCAGGACTACAACAATGAGTATAATTCCTTTAGAGTTAGAGCCGTTCGGACTTTTTGAGGTCATACACTCTCCGTAGGGTACGATGTTCGCTCCGCTAGGCATCGTTCTCTACGAATGAACTGTCACACACCCCTTACATTTCCCTTGACAAAAAAAACAAATATAATTTTCTGTCGCAAAAAATAAACGATATTCTGTTTGGCAAACAAAAGGCAGGATAAAAAAGGATGAAAAATGGTATATAATAGTGCATACACGATATTGATAGTAGCTATAGGTTTGATCATAATAGGGATAGTCATGCTGACAGGCAGAGGGTCATTTTTGATAGCTGGGTATAATAGTATGCTAAAAGAGGAAAAAGAAAAATACGACAAGAAAGCATTGACCCAATTTACAGGAAAACTCCAGATAGTTTTGGGGTTGTGCTTTACTATTGTGTTTTTTGGAAAATATTTTGCTGTTTCTTGGTTAGTTACTCTCGGTATTGCTCTTGCTTTGGTATTCGCAGGTTTCGCCATGATTTATGCAAATACAAGCAAGCGTATAAAGAAGCAATCATGAATATAGACTCTTGGAGAGTGGGACGCTCTCCGCTTCAATAGGAGTATAAATATTTATGGGTATGGTGATATTTTATGTAATAGTTCCACTGGCTATCTTGGTGTTTTTGATAGTATTGTGTGCGATATTACTGATAAAGTGGCGTATATTCCACAAAATCCCGCGGAAAGCGTCTATTGTGATAGGTATCGCCTTTATAGTGTTGTATATGTATTCTATTGCTATGCTTTTGATCGAGATAAACGGAACAAATGCAGAGCTACTCATTCAAGGAAAAGAAGGCTTCCTAGTTCAATCAAACGAACTGTTTAATCAATGGAAATCCGGTGACATTGACGACTTTACATATCAATTAAACAAAAATTATCTAGAAGAAAACCTTTCTGTGCCAGAGAGAGTGTATCAACAAAGTAAAGCTATCGCTTTTTTGTATGGTTTCCCTTTACTCGTTGTTGGGCTAGTGATGATCATCGTTCCGTGCGTGACGAAAGATAAATTATAATTTCTAATTTCAATATATTGCATCTCCTTATTTTACATAGCATTAAAAGAAAGGGGAAGCAAGGGAGTTCGGACAAGCTCTGACCTAGTCCGAGCTCCCTTGCTTGTTCGTTTCTTATCTATATTGTTTTATATGGGTTTAAGAATATCGGGTTTCAAAAAGTTATAAAACGTTCGTTTACTCTACATAACGTAATATTTATCAAACAGATATGATGAGTGAATACTCTCATCGGAATTTTATAGTTGCTCGATCCATAACGGAACAAAGGAGAGGGTGACGCTCTCGGTTACACTAACGAAAAAACCTTTACAACAAGATATTTCTTGACATATAAGCAGGGTATATAAAAATGGCATAATGATAGAAATCAAGGGAATCAGTGTGTCTTTTGACGATAAAGTGGTGCTGGATAGGGTATCTTGCCGGATAGAAAAGGGGAAAATCTCCACCATCATTGGCAAGTCTGGAACAGGAAAAAGTGTGCTGATGAAGACTTCGATAGGTTTATTGCAGCCGTCAGAAGGGGACATTTTGATAGACGGGGTCTCGATGATCACAGCGACAAAGAAGGAAAAATTTCTTTTGAAAAAAAAAATGGCTATGCTTTTTCAAAGTTCGGCATTATTTGACTCTATGACCATCTTACAAAATGTGGGATTTCCTTTGTGGGAGCACACGGATCTGCCTTTTGAGGTTATCAAAGACAAGGTTGTCTCTGTTTTGGGGCTGGTGAATTTGTCGGAGAATATCTTGGATTTGTATCCCTCTGATTTATCAGGGGGTATGCGAAAACGCGTGGCATTGGCGCGGGCTATCATTAGTGAGCCGAAGTATATGATTTATGACGAGCCGACTACTGGGCTTGACCCGCTCACTGCCGATGAGATTATCAAGCTGATAAACGCTCTGCATCGGGATCTTTCGATGACTTCTATCGTGATCACTCATGACCCTGAGTGCATCAAAATGGTTACGCAAAACCTGATAATGCTCGAGCAAGGAAATATTATTTATGACGATGTTTTGCAAAATTTTAGTGCGTGTAGCCACCAAACAGCAAAGGATTTTGCAAGGCATATTTTTTAGATAAAAGAGAGTATGTAGAGGAGGAAAAATATGTATAAACTAAAAGAAAATGATTTTGTGTGTATCCTGACAGGTGCGGGAATCAGTGCAGAGTCGGGTATTCAGACCTTTCGCGACGGCGACGGACTGTGGGAAAATCATCGCGTGGAGGATGTTGCCACCCCCGAAGGTTTTATAAAAAACCCGATACTTGTTTGGAAATTTTACAAGGAAAGATACGCTGCTGCCCTGGACGCAGAGCCAAATCCTGGACATAAGGCATTGGTCGATTTAGAGGCGATGATACCCGATAAATTCTTTTTGATTACCCAGAATGTGGACGGATTGCATAGAAGAGCAGGCTCGCAAAACTTAGTGGAAATGCACGGAAGGCTGAGCGCTTGCTTTTGTATAAAATGTGCTAAACATTTTCAGTTGACAGAAATTAACCTCAAACCCGCTCTGCCCCACTGTCCCGCTTGCGGAAATTACCTGCGACCAGATATCGTGTGGTTCGGCGAAATGCCTTATCACATGGACCAGATCCTCGCCACTATCAAAAAATGCACCGTCTTCATCACCATCGGCACTAGTGGGAATGTTTACCCCGCTGCCAGCTTTATGGCAGAAGCCCGCAAAATAGGAGCTGTTACTATCACAGTGAACCTGGAAGAGCCCCTAAACAACCAAGAAACACAACACTTTATAAAGGGAAAAGCAGGAGAGATTTTGCCGGGGCTGGTAAAGGATATGACAGCAGAACTGGGGTAAATTCCCCTCCAATTTGGAGGGATGGACAATAAATAATGACAAGTTACGAAGGACAAATTACAAGTCATTGGTGTTTTGTCATTTGTAATTACCAACGAAGTTGGTGGACGGGGTGGTTAAGGTAGATGTGAATGATATGTCTGCTTCGCAGAATGTGGATGATGTGTAATATTAAATATCCGTCCGCAGGACACCATGCTATTTATAATTTATAATTTATAATTTGATTAAGTCCGCAGGACACCACATTTCTAATTCCTAATTTCCCTAAGCCCGTTTCACCACTCTGACAAAGCATTTCAACTTTAGGGATACTAGATTTCATAACTCTATATATTTTAATTATGTTATACAATGAATAAACGAGGTTCATCGGAGGATGTCTGAGATAGTCCGATGCCCCTTGTGTGCCTCTTTATCTAACTTATCAAAATATATGCAGTTACAAAGCGAATAAATCATAATTCTTTTAGATGTGTTAAAGCTTTATTTTTTTGCTTTTTTATAAACGGGATAGAAAGTTAACCAGGCTAGATTATTTACTTTTGTGTGTAATAAATTGAAGATACAACCTAAGACTATCATAAGTGTATAATATATACGAGGAATGTTTTTCACTCCATCCACTTTTAGCAGAAGCATCATAATCTATATAAATAAACAAACATTGCTTAAAACATAATAAACATTGTTGTTGTAAACTTTTTTTCCATTTTTTTTATTCCTTTATTATTTTTCGTCTATCTTTTTTCGCCAAATCTCAAAGGCTGTCCACCGAAGCATCATAGCTATAGCCTCAGCATTGCCCTTTTTTGCTTTATTGAAAAGCTTTACTAGCAACGGGAAGTCGTAATAAGGTATTTTCTCGGCATTTTCGACCATAGAGCCGATTTGGTTTGCTATGAGGGGGAAGTATCTTTGATTTTGATTCGGATAGTTTAAAACTGTGTATTTGTTTTCCTTTATTTTAGGGAATGTTTGACAATCGTCAGAAAAGTTTTTATAGAGTTCTGCGTTCATTTCCAGAAAGCTCAAAGGTTTCTTTTTAGGTGTTTGGTTAGGGAACATTTCTTTGTTAAAAAGCCTTTGAGACAGGTGCTTACTGCAGAGAGAGAAAAGCAACCCAGGGCTGTAAAAATGTCGAAATTCGTTTAACCAAGCTATACCTTTTGCGTTCATTTTTATCTGATGTTGCTGTATAAAAAAGTAATACTCATCGTAGATATTATTTAGCACCATGATGTTTTCAGCTGCTGCGAGGAAGCCCTTTTCTATGTCTTTTTGTAAATATTTGTAAAAATCTTTTCGGAAGAACACATTGTCGGTGATACAGAACTTTTTAAAATCTGCTATGGATTTATTTTTAAGTATATTAAAAAGCTTCTCTGTGATTTTCAGTGGCTCTTTTTCAAAAAACCACTCTGCTTGATGAGTGAGCAAATTTATTTCTTTTATTCCTTTCTCAGCCTTGAAATGTCCTGCTTGGCTGAAAAAAGAAGGAAAGTCAGTTAGACCAGTCTGCAAGACATATTCTGTATAATATTTAAACACATCGCTGCTTTTTTGAAACTCGGGCAAGCTGTATATTTTCAGCCCAGAGCTGATATTGGAGTGCAGATATTTTTCTACAGAAAAGTCTTTTTGACGACCATCAAGCAATCCCCACTCTTTTTTGGGTTTATTACTCCACACCGAAAAAGCAAAGCGCCCAGAATGGGTGTTTTCAAAGGGTAGCACTACAAATTCATTCTCACTAAAATGCAATTCAAAAGCCTTTTTTAGCAGGAACCAATAGTGATCCACATCATGGTCTTTGTTACCCAAAAAATTTAGTTCACTTTTGCTGATAGTGAGCTTATTCTTTTGGATAGTCAGAGTGCCACCAGCAGTTAGTTTGTTTATTTCAGATATATAAGGTTGCTCATTCAGAGGGAATTTAGATAGGGTCAAATCTGCAAAGGCTGTGTAATTCCAAGTCTTTTTGGTC
>WRIO01000023.1 GCA_009782695.1 Candidatus Cloacimonadota bacterium | reverse complement strand
TCCTCCTCAACCTATAAACATTATTTAGTCATGAATTTTGATAACCAATGGACCCCATAAATAATGATTCTCCTCTCTCAACAACAGTACTTACACAGGATTCTTAATTAATAATTTTCTTACAAAGCTTAGTTTGTGTGTGTTGCATCATCATGTCTCTCACAACTGTTGACGTGAACAACAAAAAACTGTTTGGCTTAGGTGTCAACAACTGGGAAAACGGTATTCTTCAACAATTGCCCATGCATCCCCATGGCAGAATCCATAAACAACATGGATGTATGTGTGAAGTATTCACTTTTCTCAAGAACCACCAGACACAGAATAAACAAACTTCCTCCCATGATTACTTACAACCAACTACATACCAACAGATGGGTTTGTTACACATGGCATGGGCAAGAGCAGAGTGCGACAGAGGTACACCGCTGTGAGGGGTGGTAACTACATAAGGTTAAGATTTAGACCTCTGCTGATATATATTTCATTCAAATAAACCAGTGAATAACTGCCGGAGTTGAGGTAGGCATTTCATGGGACATGCATAACTATATCCAATCTGGAACACAGTTCCAGCACATACTGAAAGCACCATTTTGACACTGCAGCAATAAAATGCTATCAGTAATATAAACCACACTATTTACTGACAACTGAAAGTATTACATCTATACTTCCACACTTTAACCAAGACATAAAGTATACATTATATTTATCTGTTCATATAGAGACTCATCACCAACTATTACTCGTCCAAAATCATAAACTGCCTCATATCCAGAAAGCTCACCCTGTGTTTTTGTGGTAAATGACCAAACCTGGCTTGATTCGCCTTCGCCTGAGCTGTTATATGCGGACACTTTCCAATTGTAAGTGGTCCCATATTCTAAATATGGGCAAAATGTCCAAGATTCGAGTAAAATTGGATCAAACCATTCATTACCTTCCTGGCAAAAATATAGCTGATATCCTATGACTGTGCCACTCGGTTCCGACCACAATAATGCTTGGTTCAAAGGCACACTTATGGCATTATTTTCCGGAGACTGCAGCATGACTTGCCCAGGGGGCAGCATTTCTTGTTCTACCACACTGACTTCTTGTATGTGAGTGATTTTATCAAATCCTGTTATAGTTAGTAGTAAACAGCACTCGTCAGAAATAGGGTCAAAACTGAGGGTAGCAGTCCCCATATTGTCTGCATAAGCAAAAGAAACTATTTCTTGTAAACTTGGGTTATAAAGGCACACAAGGGCGTTTGGAGTATCGGTCATCACTTCATAAGAAGTGTCTTGTAAATTTATAGAATCTGTCGCATTGACTGTAATAACGGTGGGAGAAGCTGTTCGGAATTGCATAGAGGCATCACCGAATATATTCCAGCTACGAGCACAGGCAGCATGGGGAGAAACATCCATCATATACATTGAACCACTAAAAAACAAGCTACCTATGGTGCTTATTGCTCTGCTGGTTAAAAGCACCATTGCGTGATCTTGAGCATACATTGGCTGGTGCCAAGGCTGATTGATAGAGCCTCCATACACCGCTATAGCACCAGTAGGCTGACCGGTGGAGTTATGTGTAGCCCGAAGCCAAGCCTCTGCATAACAGGTTGCATAATTTGAAAAATTTCCATTCTGACAAGCAACGGAAAATATTACTGGCAACATACCCATATTCGTGAGGTCGTTGACATGGTTGATATGGTAAATCTGCCCACTTGGACTACCATATCCACCTTGGAAATACCACCCGTCATAATCCCCGTGAGCTAAATAGTTTATCATAGCTCGTCCTTCATTAAAGGCAGCTGTCAAATTTGCCGTATTGAAAGTAGGGCTGTTTCCTTGATAGAAGGCATCCACAGTGTCATAAGTCCCTGTATTAAGTAGCAATTGACGAATATTTTCTATGTGTACTTTATCAGATTCACCAAAGTGGCCACCAGATTCTGCTCCGCCAATACCAGTTGCCTTATTTAGCCACTGCCCCTCAGTAATGTCTCTTTCGTAGTAAATTGACCTTTCCACTTGTGTTTGTATATGAGCCACACTGTTTCCCGAAAACCTGCTGATAAAAATATCAGGGTAGTTTGTGTCCGAGTTTGGCAATATCATACCATAGCGCGGGTCCATACCTGCATTAGTCACACCATCAGTAGTTTGCGTAAGTGTAGGGATTTTTGTCTGGTCACCAACTAAATGCACATAAGATAGCTCTGGGTGAGCTGCAAAATAGTTTGCTATATAGGTCTGTATACTTGCGGCAGTAGTGCCGATAGTGGCGACATTTATCACAGTAGTAGGTATCCCTTTTTGATTTTTCCACTGCACAAAAGGCTGGATTGTTTCTAAAAAATCAGCGTGACAGATTACAAGCATAGTGCCTGTTTCAGGGATAATATCATATCTGCTTTGAGACTGCTGATAATTCAAAAAATGGTTTTTATAAAGGTCAACGAAGCTATTTGTGATTCGGCTTGACCTATGCGGCATAATATTTTCTGTGTCAAGCCCATCGGCATAAACTTTTATAGTTATCGTGTCGTAATAACGGATAATGTTCTGCACAGGATTTACTGCAAAAGGCGTTATTCTAAAAGGAATGCCCCTAATTTCCCGCATAATATAAGCCTCGCCAAGTTCAGCTATATTTTCGGGGTAAAAGCTGTCTGTAGAGTAAATATCAGAAAAGGTAAAAGGAACTGTAGCTGGGTCTATTTGTCGTGAGAGACTGCCCTTTGAAGGCAACACACTGCCGCTAAATTCTAAATAAGAATTATTTAGGACCTCCACCTTCATTTTTGCTTGAGGTGGTATCATTAAACCCCTGCCAACCAGAGGCAACTCGGGATATCCCTCGTCAAGCCTGAGTGCTTGGGAAGGCAATGACAAGGTAAAATATTCTACGCCCTCGATGGTTATGGTTTCTTTTGTGAAATGATTTATAGAAAACTCTATGACAGTGTAATCGTCTGTACTTTCGATGATGTCGATAGTCACACTACTGGTCTGGTGTGGGTTTATCACCACTTTTTCAGCAAAGAGAAAAGGTAAGAGGGCAAGCCCTAAAACAATGATAACTAGTATCTTTTTAAACATAAAATTCTCCAAAATAAAATTTGTGACAATCTATTTATAGAGGGTAATATAGTCAAGTATTTTTTGTTTTTTGTATAAAAGACATTTTTTAGATAGATTAGGTTCCTGGAAAATGCATGTTTATCTGTTAGCTATATAAAATCTATTCCTTGATGATAGCAATCTTAAATGGGTTACAATGTATATGTGAGAAAAAAACGCTAAAGATGGAATTTATGTAATAATAAGGGGTTAAATTCGAGCAAATATAATAATGGAGAGCGGGAAGTTCTCGGCTACAAAGAAAAACAGCTCCCAAGTGGGAGCTGCTGATTTTTAGGAGGTTTATATTATGACTGCTGAGCAGTGATATTTTTAGAACATAAAGTTTATGATGCGGGATATCAGACCCACTCGTGAGCCTTCGTTTACAGCACCTTTTCCTTTGTAGGAGATATTTGAGTTTGCAATATTTTGGGAATTAACCGTGTTATCTGCACTGACATCTTGCGGGCGGACAATCCCTGACAGTGAGGTGATCTCATCTTCACCGTTGATAGTTACTTTGCGAGACCCTTCTATCACCAGATTGCCGCTTTCGTCTATATCGATGATAGTTACAGTCATTTTGGAGCTGAGGCTTGCGTCTCTGGTGGTGTTTGCATCACCCTTAAAGGTGTTATTTGCTCCACCGCTCATGCTCGCCATTGGGAGAAATCTCAAAGGTCCTTGACCTGCGTCCATCGAAGCTCCGTGATCCAGAGAGCGAGCTGTCTTTGACCCAGATGAAGCGCTAGCTTTGCTAGATTCTTGTATATGGACGGTCAAGATGTCGCCGATAGAAAAGCTTTTGTGGTCGGAGTATAGAGAAGTGTACATATTTGCGTGCATTACAGCTACACACATACACAAAAGGATAAGTGTGACTATCTTTTTCATTTGTCCTCCAAGTCGATTTTTACTTTATTTTTGTCTATGACTTCAGCATAGAATATCTTTTTAGAATCAGGGTTTTGAACCATCACTCTATCCCCAAGCCAGCCATTTACCTTTGACAGTGCTTGATAGCTCATTTGCATAGAGTTTGTTTGCACCACCACTGTTACATCTTCGTTTGTCTTTACATCTGGCAGGGGTGCTACATCTGACTTTTGCAGTATAGCGTCTTTGGTGATAAACCTTTTAGCTATCAGGTTATCAGTTATGCTTATTTCAGAAATCAGCATATTTACAGGGTTTACCCTTGCTTGCACTTGGGTAAAATCATTGAGGTCGATGACCTCGTCTTTTTTGATACTTCTTTTTGCTTTATACACCGTCTGAAAATCCTCTATTTGCACATTAAATGAAAAGATATGGACAAAATTCTGATTATTTTCTGCCCTACAGATGACTTTTGTATATTTAGAATTGTCAGGAGTTCGAGCTGTCTCAAAGCTCAACCTTATCTTATTGTCAGGGACAGTAACAGACGGGATATTTTGGAAAGTGATGACAGCCTCGTCACTTAGGTCATATCCTATCCGTAAAAATGCTTCTGCCTCTGCTTTTAGTTCTTCTGCATCGAGCTTAGTTTCTGCCCAACGGACAGCTACTATCGAGCTGGGGATACGGACATCTATCTGTGGGTATTGTGCTATTATTTTTTCTTGGATGTCCCTGCTAGCGAGGTTCGCCATTCTCTGCTCAAAAGGCAGGGTGTCTATGACTATGTATTCTATCTCGGAGTAGTCTTCTGCATAGCCTTCAAAGGAATCCACCAAATGCTTCACCATCACCATTTCATTTGTCACTTTTACAACCTTTTTTAGGTTTAGAGTGATAGCGTTGACCTGAACAGCGACTAGTAGTAAAAGTATAACTATAGTTTGTTTCATGCTAGATTACCTCTTTAAATTTACTGCTATTTCGAGCATAGATTCTGCTGTGCGAACTGTCTTTGAGTTCACTTCATAGCCGCGTTGTGCCACTATCATATTGACCATCTCTTCCACTATTTCGACATTGCTGGTCTCTAAATAACGCTGCTGGATAGCACCCATATCGTTTGTAGCGGGTGTGCCGAGCATTGGTTGCCCAGAGGCAGTGGTTTCTTGATAACGGTTTCCGCCTATGCTTTTTAGACCAGCAGGATTGATAAAGCGTGCAAGCTCCATTTGACCTAATTCTATCGGCATAGTGTCATTGTAAAGTTTAGCTTGGATGATACCATCCAAAGTGATACTGATAGCTTCTGTGTCGGCTGGCAATGTGATATCTGGCACTAAATAGTATCCGTCTGTGGGGACAAGCTGTCCGCCGTCATTCACACGGAAAGAGCCAGAGCGAGTGTAATACATCTCACCGTCACCCCTCCTGATTTGGAAAAAGCCATCCCCTTCGATAGCCATATCGAGTGGATTGCCTGTGTTTTCCATATTACCTTGGGTAAATACTTTAAAGGTGGATACGGGTTTCACACCGTTTCCGACTGTCAATTCCACCGGGCGAACCGTTAGGCTGGAAGTGAGCATACCTGCCTCGTCTATAGTTTGATATAATAAATCTTGAAATTGTAGCTGTGTTTTTTTGAACCCGGTTGTGTTTGTGTTTGACAAATTATTTGAGATATTGTCGATGTTTAGCTGCTGTGCATACATTCCTGTGGCACCTGTATATAGTGATCTGATCATTTTAATTCTCCTTATCTTGCTATCTGTGAGGCAGCTCGTCCGAGTGCGTCATCTTGTGTTTTGATAGCCTTGTCATTGGCTTGATATTGCCTATTTACTGCTATCATGGCTATCATTTCTTTCACGATGGATACATTTGACGATTCCAAATACCCCTGTCGGATATTGGCGTCCGGGTCTTTGAACATCATATAATCCCCTTTGGGAAAGTATAAGTTGCCGCCTTTTTGCACCACGCTGTCTTTGTGAAAATCTTGTAATAGTAGCTTATTCACCACTATATTATCTACTATAATGTCTCCTTGATCACTCACTGAGAACTTTTTTCCTTCGGCACGGATAGGACCGTAATCTCCCATCACATAATTGCCATCCAAAGTGGTCAGGTAGCCTTCTTCATTCATCGTAAAAGCTCCGTCTCTGGTCCAGGCAACGCCATTCGGTGTCTGGACAGTGAAATATCCTGTGCCATCCAGAGCAAAGTTAAACGGGTTTGAAGTTTGCTTGATAGGACCTTGTGTATTTTCTACATAAGTCTTGATAGTTCCCTCTGGTAAAGGGCTGCTGTCTATCTGATTGCGGTATTTTGCTTGCTCCGCAGTCAACTGCTGATTAAACGCTACACCTGATCTTTTAAACCCCGATGTGTCAGCATTCGCTAAATTATTCGCTATCACATCGAGCTTTTCGTCTAAATATTGCATCGCAGACGAACTGTAATAAATTCCTTTTATCATTTTTATAAATCCTCCGACTTTTTGATATGCAATACCTGTGCCAAAATCGATTATAAATTATTAACTATAAATTATTAATTATAAATGTGGTGTACTTCGTGCAGTTGAGGACAAACTTCGTTTGTCGTTGAGGAGCTTCGCTCGTTGAAGGTTGAGAGAGATGCGTAACTAGGGCACGAATTCCCTTCATACCGTAGGGAACGATGCCATGTAGCGGAGAGCGTCCCGCTCTCCACTCCGATGTGGATGATATGTCTGCTTCGCAGAATGTGAAGGATGTGTTTTCCTCAACTTTCAACGAGCGAAGCTCCTCAACGACGCGAAGCGTCCTCAACTGCACGAAGTGCATTCATCGTCCACCAACTTCGTTGGTAATTACAACTGACAAAATACTAATGACTTGTCATTTGTCCATTGTCACCTGTCATTATTTACTGCCACCCCTCCAAAATTGGATGGGAATTGTCGGTGTGCTGCACACAGATGTGAACGGAAGGCTTGGGTAAGCCTTCCCTACGATATTTCTCCAAAAACGGCGCCTTCGGCGGAAATAGTTAAATAGCTAAATAGATAAATAGTTTAAGTGTTAGCCCTCAAAAAGCCCGAACAGCTCTCACCCTATAAGTATAATCCTTGCTGAAGTAGTTCTGACCGCCACTATTGAAATACTGAGTCCACGCGTAGAAGTTGGCGTACTCAGAAGACGACCAGTACCATTCTGCATCAAAACCACCCAAGCTTCGCCTGTGTAGGTTTTGATACATCAGGTTCAGCTCGTCTTTACTGGGTAAAAACCAGTCTTTAAAGCCATTTATTGAAAGTTCTGCACAAAATCCAGCCGCATAACCTTTGCCTAATGCCTTTACTATGATATCAGTGTTTTGCTTGCCTGTACCGATGCCTGTGCTTGTTCCATTTATACTCTTATATGGTCCCCACTCTTTTTTCGTTTCACTCGAGGCAGGTGCTGCCTCTAAATATCTCCAACCATTCGACTCGCTACCCTTATCATAAAAGACTAATCCACCAGCGGGACCTTTATAACTAACAAAATAGGTGCCTTCGGGAAAGACGACCTTTTCCCTATCAAAAGCAAAATAGCCTAATTTAGTCACACTTTTAGGTATTGTCACTACATCTAAACTATTACAACCTGCGAAAGCACCTTCTCCAATCTCCGTCACAGTATTTGGGATGACTATATTTGTAATATTAGACAACCCAGAAAAAGCATAATTACCAATTTTAGTCAAAGTAGAGGGTATTTTTAATATCGTTATGTTAGAGCAACCTGAAAATGCGTTTGCTCCTATCGTAGTTATAGAATTTGGAAGGTCTATCTTATTCAAACTACTACAACCCTTAAAAGCGTTGTCTCCTATCGTAGTTATAGAATTTGGAAGGTCTATCTTATTCAAACTACTACAACCCTTAAAAGCGTTGTTTCCTATTTCAGAGATAGTGTTTGGCAACTTTATTTCTGTCATCATAGAGTAGTCAGCAAATCCGTTATCTGCGATTTTCGTCACAGGAAGTTTATTGTAGGTAGCTGATATGATTATAGGTTTATTCGCAGGTGTAGTTCCTTTCGATACTTCATATCCTGTATTCTGATTCACCAGGTCATATTTTAATCCATCAGTTCCCTTAGCCACAAGCGGTCAATCCAATCATTAATATGATTACTATAATAGATACAATGCTCTTTTTCATTTGATTTCCTCTTTATTTGTATATTTTTGCCGAAAGGCGATTTTGTGTATATAAGCCGATTTATGCGTATATAGAGCAAAAGACACCTTCGATGTATCTTTTACTGTCAAAAAGTGCGTAAAGCTATGTTTCTGAGCGTTTAAGCGTCTATTTTTCGGGGGGGGGGTGGGGGTAATATAAGTTTTGATTTTTATAATAGAAAAAGAGGAGTTGTTTTTGTAGTTTTCTGACTTCATTTCAGTTTTAGTTTTCTCCAAATTCATTGCTCTGTTCCTTATCTATTTCTATGATACCATTTTTTGAAAATTACCCTTTTTTGTCAACAGAAATTTTGATTTTTTTGATGAGGGGGTGTTTCGTAGTCCGCAGGACGCAATAGGTATCCCGTTAGGGACATAATATCAATAGAAACAATTCTCCCAACATATTCTTCTCTTTCGCTTCATAAGGGTGTTCCCTACGAAAACAAGCAATGGATGTATGTAGGTTTTCTCTGGTTACCTTTCTTCTAAAAGCTTGTTGAAAATTCGCCAATTTGGCATATATTTATCCATTAGTGCATAAAAATCTTTATTGTGCTTGATTTCTTTGAAGTGGAGTAATTCGTGTAAAATAATAAACTCGAGGCACTCGATAGGTTTTTTAGCTAGATATAAGCTAAAAATAATCCGAGATTTACTGGGGGAACATGAACCCCATTTTGACTTCACTTTTTTTATTACCCAGGAATTTGTTTTTAGCTTTGTGACACCTTCCCATTTTGGCAAAAGTTTGTTGATTTCTTTAGCTAAAAGTATCCTATACCACTCGTAAATAACAGCTTCTCGCATAGAAACACTATACAATCGAGGTAAAGATAAGACAACTTGCTCGTCGACTAACTGGATATCTACATTTTTATTCAGTTCTATGTGCAAAGAATAAGGTTTTCCCCAAACATACATGATATCACCTTCATTATATTCTGTAGGAGACACAGGGGGTAATGCCTGTATTAAGGCTATTTTTTCAAGAATCCAGGGTGTTTTTGCGATGATACCCTTTTCGATAGACTCTTCATTCCAAGTGTAGGGGACATGAAATATTACCTTGCCATCAGGAGGCTTTATCTGTATGCGCCCTGTTTTTATGTTTTTTTTTACCAGTTCAAAAGTGATACCACCTATTGTCCTAATCATACTTTAT
>WRIO01000022.1 GCA_009782695.1 Candidatus Cloacimonadota bacterium | reverse complement strand
AAGCCCTTTTTTATTTGCTTTGGCATCACCACCTTTTTATTTATGTTTGACAGGCTTAGTGAGCTGATGAACACCATACTGGAAAAGCAGCTTGACCCTCTGACCATCATTAATCTCTTTGCACTGTCTCTCCCCTTTATCCTTGCCCTCACTGTCCCGATGTCTGTAATATATGCCTCTATTTATGCTTTTGGTAGGATGTCGGTGGATAATGAGCTGACAGCTGCAAAAGCCACTGGAATAGATATATTCAAGCTGACCCGGCTGACGATGGTCTTTATGATAGTTATGTCTTTTGGAATGGCGTATTTTAATGATTTTGTTTTGCCCGAGTCAAATCATTTGCTAAAAAGAGTTCTACTAAAAGTGGCGTATAAAGAGCCTATCACAGCTATAAACCCCGAGACTTTCACCACCATGAATAACCTCACGATATATGCCAAAGACAGAACTGACGAAGCCCTGCACGATATCTTGATATATAATCTGGACAATCTGCGATTTCCTCAGACTATTACCGCCAAAAAAGGCGAAATGTATATCGACCCCCACACAGACCAGCTGAAGGTGATTTTACACGATGGTATCATATATGAGCGAGATATAGCAGAGCCTTTTAAATTTCAGGTTAGCAAGTTTGGAGAATACACTTTTTACCGAGAGGGATTGGGCTTTGGGTCAGAGGATGTAACCACAGATTATCGCGGAGATAGAGAAAAAACTTCTATCCAGATGCGAGAACAGATTGCCGATAAAAAAGCTGAAATAGAAAGGTTAGAACTGGAGAGACAGACAAATCATAAAAAGATACAAGAGATGAATATTCCAGAAGGAAAGACCGATAGAGCTGCTCTAAGCCATTTAAGTCAGGCGGAATATGACCAATATCGGCAATTACAGCTGATGTCTAACCTTCGGCTTTCTCAAAAAGAGGAGCTAGAAAAACATATCAGGATTATGACCCTGGAGATACATAAAAAATATTCGCTAGCGATAGCTTGTTTTATACTGCTGATGGTCGGGCTACCCATAGGCACTATGACCAAAACAGGTGCAATGGGGTCTGCCTTTATATTTACCTCTATCATAGCCGTTTCATATCATACTATGCTGATATTTGGAGAAGAAATGGCTATAAAAGGTCTGATAGGACCTGCTTTTAGTATGTGGTTTCCCCTTTTTCTTTTTCTGGTTATATCTATATTTTTGATATATATAGCTCGTAAAGAGAAGTCAATAAACCTTTTGGTTGTGTGGATTTGGTGCAAAAAGGTAACCGGGAAATTTTGGAGGCAAAAAAAGGAAAAGGGTATCACAGATGAGAATTCTAGATAAATATATCATCAAACAATATTTAATTAGCCTGCTGATAATGCTAGCCTCTATCTCTCTGCTTTTTATTATAGTGGAAGTGGTGGACAGGTTACCCAGGATACTAAAATATTCACAAGACACTTGGCTCATCACCCAATATTTCTTTTATCGCTTGCCTTATATCTTTGTGCTTGTTTTCCCTGTGATAGTGCTATTATCTGGCTTGTTTTTGATGAATAGCCTGTCTAAATTTAACGAATCCATAGCTATACGAGCGGCAGGTATCTCTATATTTCGTATGGTGTTACCTTTATTGCTGTTGGGTTTAGTTATGAGCGCTGTTGTGATGCTTTTTGGTGATTATGTCCTGCCAGCCGCAGAGAATAAAAGAGCTAAGATTTACTATGTAGATATGCGAAATCAAGAAATAGAAGATGTCAAAATGAGGCAGAATATATACTATTCAGACGATAAATTTATCTTTTATTTGGGCTTTTTTGATGGATATAACAACAAAATAAGGGTGGTGGACATCACCCAGCTAGACGAAGAGTTTCGGGTAGTGACCAAAACCCAAGCCAATGAAGCCACTTGGGACGGCGAAAATTGGGTATTTAGTAGTGCTTATATTCGGCACTTTACTCAGGAGATATTGCTAGATTACCAGTTTTACGAGACCATCATATTAGAAGAAATCACCGTGACGCCGCTTGATTTCATAAAAAGTGCTAAAAAGCCTATGGAAATGAACTTTTTCGAGCTAAAAGAATATATCGCCCGTCTCCGTAAGATTGGCGAGAAACACCATCAAGAGCTGGTGGAACTATACACAAAGGTTTCATACCCTTTGGCGAACTTTATCATACTGCTGTTTTGCGTGCCTCTCGCCTCTGCCTCAGTGAGGTCAAAAGGGCGAGGGATGATATTTTTACTCGGACTTCTGATATGTTTTCCGTATCTGATGATACTCCGTATATCGCAGAGTTTAGGCTACAACGCTGTCATCACACCGCTAACTGCTGCCTGGTTTCCTCATATACTGTTCTTGATCATCGGGATGTTTTTTGTTCTAAAATCGGAAGTGTAAAATTAAATTAGAAATTAGGAATTAGAAATAGTGGTGTCCCTCGGACTGATGAGAATCGTTAAACCACCCCGTCAACAAGTTGACACCCCTCCAATTTGGAGTGGAATTTCTTGATACTTTACTTCGTTCAGAATGACGATAAAGGTTGCCTTCCCTACGAAAGAAAACGGGACATTGTTCGTTCGCGGGTTACCTAAGCAAAGTTTCCCAAAATAGGTATACTTCCTAAGGTTTAATATCTTTTCCCAAACCACTTTTTACAACTGCATATAAAATAAGGAAATAAACAAGGAAAAAGCAAGATTCATCGGATAAGGTCAGACATCCTCCGGTGGATATTGCTTCTTCCTTCTTTTAACATAATATGATATATAGAGATAGAAAATAATTATTTCTATTTTTTGGCAAAAGTTGTTTTGAATAGGCAAGAGGATGGATTTTCAATATATATGTGAGCAGATGAAAGCACTTCATTCAGTCGAATATGCTAAACTTCGTTGAGGACAAACTTTCTATGCCATTGAAGGTTGAGATAACCACCCCTTAACTAGTTGACACCCCTCCAAAGCCTTATGTAAGGGAAAACCTTTCGCCTTTCGTTGCTTCCGTGTTAGCACACCACTGTCCGCTCCAATACCGTAGATAACGATGTTCAAGGAGCGAGCTTCGTTCAGTTTTTCATCTCTTATAGATATCTGAAATTTGAAAATTTTATCATTTATAAAAAAAAACTTGCCAAAAAAGAAGGATAAAAAAAAATGGTTCTTGTCTAAAAAATACAGAAAAATAAATAAAATAGTATATATATATACAGGAGGGAGTATGAGTCATAATGACGCAAAAGACACGAATGCTCAGTATGAACTTTTAAAGGCAGTGATAGCAGAAAAGAAAGCGGTGCGCAATCCACTTATCGAGATTTTACACAAGGCTCAAGACATCTTTGGCTACCTACCTGCAGAAGTGCAACAGTTTATAGCAGACGGCTTGGAAATACCGGTAAGTCAAGTATATGGAGTGGTAACATTCTATAATTTATTCTCGATGAAACCACGAGGGAAGCACATCATCAATGTGTGCATGGGGACAGCATGTTTCGTGAAGGGAGCGCCACGCATATTGCAGATGCTTTCGGATGAATTGCAAACAGAAGTGGGGGAGACCTCTGCCGATGGTCTGTTTACCATCAGTTGTGTTCGTTGTGTAGGGGCGTGTTCGTTGGCACCCGTTTTTGTGATAGGTGAGGACGCTTATGGTCGTGTGGAGACGCGCGATAAATTGGTCGAGATTTTAGATAAATATCGCAAACCACAGGCTTAACGGATAGGGAGATAAAAATAATGAAAACTATAGAAGATTTAAAAAAGATAGCGACAGATTCTGCACCACTTATCAAGCTCCGCTGCAGTGATGCCTACAAAAATCCAAATATAAAAGGGACCAAAGCCCGCATAGATTTGCTAGTTTGCTGTGGTTCTGGCTGCACCTCGTCAGGCTCGCTAAAACTGAAAGCAAAATTTGTGGAAATACTGAAAGCAAAAAATATCTTGGAAGAGATAAATATCATAGAGACAGGTTGTATGGGACCTTGTGATATGGGTCCTGTGATCATGGTTTACCCCGATGGCACTTTTTACAAAAGAGTAGCTATGGAAGATGTGGAAGAGATAGTTACTTCTCATCTGGTAGGTGGCAAACCTGTGGAAAGACTGATGGCACAAGACAATGGCGTGCCTGTCAAAAACCACAAAGATATCCCATTCTTTAAAAAACAAGTAAAAGTAGCACTGGAAGATTGCGGCTTTATACACCCAGAAAGCATAGAAGAATATATAGCTTGGGGCGGATATAGTGCACTTGCCGATATACTAAAAAATAAATCACAAGAAGAGACTATCGAAGTTGTGAAAAAATCAGGACTTCGTGGACGCGGTGGAGCAGGCTTCCCCACTGGAAATAAGTGGGCTTTCGTAAAAGGTGCAGAACACACTCCAAAATATGTGATTTGCAATGCAGATGAAGGCGACCCAGGTGCCTTTATGGATAGATCACTGCTCGAAGGTGACCCTCATCGCGTGATAGAAGGTATGATGATAGCTGCTTATGCCACAGGTGCAAGCAGAGGCTTCTTCTATATCCGTGCAGAATATCCACTGGCAATAAAGAGAATCCTAAAGGCTATCGAAGATTGCAAAAAGAACGATTTACTCGGCGAAGGCACAAAAATATTAGGGTCAAACTTCGAATTTGATATCGAAGTTCGAACCGGTGCTGGGGCATTTGTCTGCGGTGAAGAGACTGCCCTCATTTCTTCTGTGGAAGGCAAAAGAGGTCAGCCCACACCAAAACCACCATTCCCAGCTATTTCAGGGCTTTGGAAACAACCTACTCTGGTAAACAATGTCGAAACATTAGCAAACATCCCCACTATTTTCCGTAAAGGAGCTGAGTGGTTTGCGGCTATGGGAACAGAAAAGTCAAAGGGAACAAAGGTCTTTGCTCTCACCGGCGATATCGCAAACACAGGTCTGGTCGAAGTGCCTATGGGTATCACCCTAAAGGAAATGATCTATGAAGTTGGTGGCGGTATAGTTGGCGGTCACGACTTCAAGGCTGTGCAGCTCGGCGGTCCTTCTGGCGGTTGTCTAACCAAACAGCACCTCGATGTCACTATCGACTATGAAAACCTCACCGAACGAGGAGCTATGATGGGTTCTGGTGGCGTGATAGTGATGAATGACAAAAATTGTATGGTCAATGTGGCTAAATTTTTCCTCGATTTCTCCATGGATGAATCTTGTGGAAAATGCGTTCCTTGCCGTGTGGGTCTGAAACAAATGTATGAAATCCTGCATAAAATCACCGAAGGTCACGGAGAGGAAAAAGACATAGAAGAGCTGGAAAAACTCGGCGTGATGATCAAGCAGACTTCTCTTTGCGGTTTAGGGCAAACAGCCCCGAACCCTGTGCTCTCCACCATTCGCTACTTCCGAGACGAATATATGGCTCATATAAAAGACAAGAGCTGCCCTGAAAAAGTATGCCTGCCTCTCATGCACTTCGAAGTGCTAAAAGACAAATGCGTCGGCTGCTCTATGTGTGCTAAAAAGTGCCCAGTGAACTGTATATCAGGTTCTCGCGAAGAAAAATACATCATCGACCAAACTAAATGCGTGAAATGCGGTAACTGTATAGATGTGTGCAAGCCAAAAGCCATAGTAAAAAATGCTGGCGTGCACAAAGATATGAAAAAGTAAAAAACAAACATATAATAAAAAGGGGACGATGCGTCCCCTTTTTTTATTTGGCTAATCCGTTCTATGTTGAAACAATACCTGCCGATATAGTTTCAGAGTTCGTAACAGTAGCTATTTACAGTGAGTTATGGCGATTATCTGTTTTTGAAATATCCGTTTTTACATATTTTTCATGATAACCACATCAAATATAAATCTCAAAATTTTCCCATTTTTTAGCATGTATGATTCGTAAAATATTTATTTTATTCGTGTTACATAGCAAAGACATCCTTTTTCCTAAAAGATAGAATAATTACTTTATATCGTTTTATATATCAATCTATTAGAACTATTTTTAAGTATAGCAAAGAAATTTGTTGACAAAAAAAGCTGTATATAGAAAATTGGTAACAAAGCGGTTAGTAAAAAAACTGTAAAAATTACCACTTTAACAAAACTGAGGCACTACTATCTGGACACATCCATTCACCTCATAACTCGATGGTAAGGACTGTATAAAACAAAAAGAGCATTATATATGCTACTTAAGTAATACGAGATTACGTCGAAAGTATAAAAATATGGAATGTGCTCGACTCCAAAGATAAAGCTGCTTTTCTAAAAAACTTACCTAAGTAGAGCTATGCCCAGATCGCCGTATAATGATTTTTACGTCGAAATCACGTTTCAGAAATGAATGCTATAAAACAAAAAAAAATAAAAAAAACGAATTGGAGTAAAAATGAAGAAAAAGATATTAGAACTGATACGAATAGCTGGTGGCAGTCAATTGGCAGAAATCACAGTAGAAAATATTAAAAGACAGTATTACTTAGAGCTTCCAGACTCATACTGGGTACCAATCGTCGAAAGCCTAAAAAAACAGAAAGCTCTGCATGAATTGTATCAATATTATGAGGAAAATTACAGTGAAGAAGAGATAGACGAACTACTGGAATTTTACCGATCACCTCTAGGGCAAAAGACAGTAGCATTGACTCCCATGCTAAACTATGAATCTTTCAGTTTGTCACGAGAATGGAGTGCATCGATAGCAGAGAAACTGCGAAAAGACGGTTTTATAAGAGAGGCAGAAGAGATATTCATGATTTGTGATGGATATTTTTATGGAGGTATTTCAGAAGGCTATATAAAAACACTGTTGCGAAATAATATAGCTGTGGAAACAGTAGACGACCAAAACACTTCAATAATTTTACCCATGTTTAAGACTGAAGGTGGTATGTATAAAATATACCTAAACAAAACAGCTACAGGGTATTTATTGAGCGATAATGGTGTTACCTATACAGAGTTAGATAAAATATTTGAAATGAAAGAACACGATGTCATCAAAAATTTAATAGCTGTATTACGGCAATATGGCTGTCGAGCAGAGAGGGACACTCATGCCTTTGTGGTAGATTGCACACACGAGAACATACATATAAAGCTTGGCTACTTGATACAAGCACTTTCCTTTATGCTCAATATGAAGATATTTTATACACAATGAGGTGAGATAGAATGAAAAAGATAAAAAAACAAGAAGAAATATGCTACGAAGCAATAATGAACCTGTTGGGAGCTGATATTTTTAAAGAAAAAATGACAGATTTAAGATCGCTAACCCTCACCAAAGACTTAGAGAATAATAAGAGTATAGAACTGCCTGTTTATTTTTGGGTATTGAAAAGAGGCGGTGGCATCAGCACCTATGTAAAAGACTTTACAGAATATATGTCAGCTCTGGGGTTGGTGGACTTCATTGGCACAAAGAAGTATATCATGTTTAGGCTGGAATACACTAGTGATGAAGCGAAATTTTATGAGCTAGAAAGGTTAAAAAACGTCATAGATAACGTAAAAGGAATGAACAGAAATTTCAAAGGGATACTCTGTGTGGATATCAATGGGTGGATAGACTTTACAAATAGTAAATACTTTAAAGATTTTCTATCGTTTATCAGGCAAAAAAGGACAAATATCTTACCTATATTCTATATACACAAAGACAATGACATCATCATCAACAAAATAGAATCTAGCTTGTCTGCATACCTTCGATTTGATACCATTCGGTTTAACTTCCCAGAAACAAGCACTCTGGTTGATCTCGTGCAACGTAAATACTTGCAACCAGAAGGCTTCAAACTGTCCGAACAAGCAACGCTATTTTTCTCAGATATGCTAAAAAATATAATAGAAAATGAGGCTTTTAACGGTTTTAGCACCATAGAGCATATCGCAAAAGATATTTTATTTTTTTTGCATAAAAATCAGCTGCCAAAAGATATATCGAAAAACTGCTTTGAGCAGTGTGTAAAGCTGTCTAATTATATAAATCTTCTAAAATCAACTAATGACACAAAAAAGTATATCGGGTTCATTACTAATAATAAGGAGTAAAAAATGACACAAAATTTAGTAGATTTGGGAATGTATTTAGAGCCAGAAGGCTCTGCTAGATGGGCAGATGAAGATGAACTAACAGCTGCCACCACAACGAAAAGGATCATCATCAGTGAAAAAATATGTGAAGGAGGAGGCATACCTATCCTCAGCGATGGAAATGACATCTATGTTGACGATTCTGACAGCCACACTATGATATTTGGGTCAACAGGGTCAAAGAAAACCAGATTATTCGGTATGCCACTGATCAACATACTCGCTATGAGAGGCGAGTCCTTCATCGTGACAGACCCCAAAACAGAGCTATTTAACAAGACTTCAGGTTTCGTTCGTAAGAGAGGATACAATGTGGCAGTGTTAAATTTTCGTGATATGCAGCACTCGGACTATTGGAATCCTTTAGCTCTGCCATGGGACTTGTATCATAGTGGTCAGACGTCCGAAGCTACCTCCTTGATAAACGATTTGATATGCAGCTTGATAGGTCCTCTGCGAGATAACAAACGCGACCATTATTTTACAGAACTGTCTTATGCCTTAATGCTTGCTAATATGATGTTTTTTATAGATACTGCAAAAAGGGAAGAGGCGAATATATATAATTTTGCTAGCTTCTTTTCACAAAATTCTAATATCCCGAAAACAAAGGTTTTAGCAAATGCTGTCGCAGAAAATTCCATAGCTCATATAAATTATATGAATGTGCTCACAAATGCAGATGCAAAGTCGACCTTTGGTAATGTTTCAGCAGGAGTAGCTGTGATGCTCAGACCATTTGTGGTGCATAGACCTTTGTGCCAGATGTTGTCTCAAAGCTCATTTGATATCAGAGATATTGCCAAATCCAAAAATGCTATCTACTTAGTGGTTCCCGACGAGAAAACCACTCTGCATTCTGTGGTAGCTATGTTTGTAAAGCAGGTATATGAAGCTACTATCAATGCAGCACAAAATAATCACAATAAGCAGCTGCCCATCAGACTAAATTTTGTATTAGACGAATTTGCAAATATCCCTGCTATACCCGATATGCAAGCTATGATCACAGCGTCACGGTCTCGTAATATGAGGTTCTTTATGATGCTGCAAGGCATGATGCAGCTGATCCAAAAATATGGATTAAATGCACAAACTATAAAAGGAAACTGTGATAATATCATCTTTTTGTCGTCCAGTGAACACGAGCTTTTACAAGAGATAAGCTCTTTATCGGGAACTGTGCTCCGTGACAACGGTAAAGAACATCCCTTGGTGAGCATTTCTCAGCTGCAGCACCTAAAAAAAGAATGGGAAACAAGTGAAGTATATATCCGGCACGCTAGGAATTATCCATTTATTTCTGTGTTGCCAGACTATGATTTATACCGTTTTAGAAGTTACAAACCCATAAATTTAGAGAAAAAAGTTCTGCCCGAAATAGCTAAATATGATTATCAAAAAATTTTAGAGGAAATAGATTCGAGCCAAAGACCCATCCCTTTTTCAAAAGAAACCTGCGGTGAATATGTATTTCAAAAAACTGCTCCACCCAGAAAG
>WRIO01000021.1 GCA_009782695.1 Candidatus Cloacimonadota bacterium | reverse complement strand
CTATGTTTTTATTGTCGCCAGCGGGTATTTGGGGTATTTTTATTTCCCCGTATTGTTTTTCGTATTGGCCTATATTTTGTTGCAGGGTTTTCAGCAGTTGTTTGGCGTGTTGTGGTGTGGTGATGATTCTACTGTGGATATTTGCACTTTGTAGACCTGGAACTATTCTTCCGCAATCTATGATGTATTCGGAGGGGTTGTTTGCTATCATAAAGAAGTTTACATACACTCCTTCTCCGACTTTTTCGTCTAATTTAACATTTATTTGAGTGGGTTGTTGTTTAGGGGGTTGACTCATCTTGGTCTCCTTGTTTGATTTATAAGTTTTCGATATTTTTTAGCAGTTTGGGTGCAGTGGCTATATTTACGCCGTCTGACGAGATGTAACCTAGTATAGGTTTTCCGGTAATCTGCCCGTCTTTTTCTTTACAAAGTTCGACTTTTATTCGCACGGGTTTGTTGTTTTCGGTGGTGATATCAAATCCTTCGGGGCTTTTTTGATAAGGGCTTTCGTTTAGCCAGGCTAATGCTATCGCAGCTGTTCCCTTTTCATCGAGGACATTCTTTCTTTCTGACCCGATAAAAAGCCTTTTTTCTAAAGGGATATTTGGTGAAACTATGCAAGAGGTAACAGCTCCGAGCCTTTTTCCATCACGATACACGCTACACCCGGACCCATTTCCTTCGGCTATGATAAGCACTAACCTCTGATCATTTTTGCTTTCTATATCTTTTTGCAGAGCAGCTTTGCCCACAAAATTTGGTTTGTCCATATCGATAGCAGCCTCAAAAAGAGGTGCATTTGTGGGGGTGCATTGGTCGCAATATTCGCTTCCCATGAGAGGCAACCCGACACTCCCAGCTGACATCCTGTTCTCGTCACGCCCCCCGAGCCCGACCAGTAGTCCGCCGTATCCTTTGGCAAATTGCACTATTTTTTTAAATTTTTCCACAGCTTGTTTTACAGGGATGTAAATCTCCCAGCCCCATCTATTGGTGTATCCTGTGCGGCTAAAGAAGTAAATCTCGTCATCTATTTCTATCTCGTTAAAGGTGAAAAAGCCCATATTTTTAGACTCGTCAGACCTGTTTTTTATGCACTCTTTTCCAAATATTTTGGTGATAACCTTGTAGGAATAAGGTCCTTGCACATCTATTTTTACAAAATCTGCCGATATGTCTTTCACTGTGACATCCTCGTCGTCTTTTTTATATTGCATGATACGGTCGGCATCGCTGATCAGCCCCTTCTCCTCGTCAGTGATATCATGCCCTGCATTTATCACTAATATATAGCAGTCTTCGGCTTGTTTCATGATGATCAGGTCGTCATTTACAGTGCCTTTTTCGTTCAGCAAGAGAGTGTATTTGCATTGACCTATTTTCATAGCCTCTACATTCGCGGGTAACACGCGATGTAGCAAGGCACAGGCGTCTTTGCCACTAAACTTTATCTGTGCCATGTGGTCGATATTATATACCGCAACTTTTTCGATAGCAGCAGCCTCTTCGAGGACTGTGGTTAGGTAATGCACCGCCATATCATATTGCCCGAAGTTACTGCGTTGTATGGGTGCATAAGCCCTTTTTAGGTAATCTGCCATTAAGTTCTGATACCAGTCTTCTGCCTCGTGTAACACAGTTTTGCGGGGTTCTGGCATAAAATCAAATCCGTATTTTGTCATTTATTCTCCTTTTCTATGAATAGCTACATACTGTTGTAGCTTTTATCATGCTCTATATTTATCCTAATCTAAATCCATTTTTAAAGACCTCAGTCTTGTAAACTTTGCCGTTTTTGTCGTAATATTTTACAGTCCCTGTCTTTTTGCCTTTTTCATAAGGTATCTCGGCTTCCAGTTTGCCTGCTTCGCTGTAAACTCGCACTATGCCTTGTATCTCGCCACGAACCATAGGGATCTCATTCATCACCTTGCCGTTCTCATGATACACCTTGCCGGGTCCGTGCTGAACCCCATTCTCATAAGGGATTTCTTCCTTGATAGCCCCACTCGGGTAATAATTTTTTACTATCTCCATTGCTTCAACATTCCTTCTTTTTTATGCGAATACTAAAAATAAAATATAGGTTTTTATGTCAACTGTTTTTTTTTGAGTTATGTATTCGTAGGGAACGATGCCTAGCGAGGCGAACATCGTTCCGTTTAAATAAAAATATTGAACGTTATTAATATCTGACAGAACGATGATCGCTTCGAAATTCTCATTCGTCTGAAGGACACCACAATTTGTCATCAGTCATTTGTAACTAGTAACTTCCAACGAAGTTATGGGCATCCTTCCCTACAAACCACGAAGGAAGTCAAAAAAAAGACCCTTGCATATAGCAAGGGTCTCGATAATTGTTACGCTTTAGGTATGGTCTACCAGTTTGGAGCAGCTGGTGCATTAGTAGTAGGTCCAACATAAGTCCAAATACCTTTTTCGTAGTTCGCATCTGTGCGGCCGTCAAAAGTAACTTGAGCATTAGCTTGCCATCCAGCAACAGCGGGAATGGTAGCCATATCAATCTTTATACCAGCAACGTTTGGAGCTGTGAAAACATAAGGTCCGTTTGGAGTAGTAATAGTAGTAGCATCATTTCCGCCATTTATGAAGCGCATAACTTTTGTAAGGTCAGCAGCTACGAATTCGCCACCGCCACCGCCCATCATTGTAGGTGTGCGGAAGTAAGCTTGGATGTTTACGCCGAATTGAAGCAAGTCAGCTTGGCAAGCTGCTCTTGTTTGATTCTTGCTCTGATTGTCAAACATTTGGATACCGACTGCTACAGCGGCACCGACTACGATTACTGATAATACTATCATTAGAATTTGTTGTGTTCCCATTGGAAACCTCCTATATTTTTTTTATTTATATATCCTCATTTAGCCACTGGCTAAACTTAATATTCACTCTATGCTTGCTTTTTTACATCTGCAAAAAGCGTGCCAATTTAAATTGTATTTATTCGTAAAAATCTGTAATCTATTGTAAAATATGCTGATAAATGTATGGTAAAGATTACGTTTGTTTTTTTTAGTAAATTTCTTAACAGTATAAACTACAGATGAATTTGTAATTAAAAAATGACAAATTGTGTCATTTGTGACATAAAAAAGCGACAAATTAAATTAGAAATTAGAAATTAGAAATAAGCGGTACTTCGCACAGATATGGCGGAAGGCAAAGGGTTGCCTTCCCTACAAGGGCAGTTCCAGATAGAAAAATCGCTTGACAAATAGAGCAACAAAAATTAAATTGAACACGTTAAAACATAAGGAGATACGATGATTTCGAGTGCAGATATCAGAAAACAGTTTATAGATTATTTTACAGACAAAGGGCATATTTTTATCAGATCTTCACCAGTGGTGCCGATAGACGACCCGACCTTACTTTTTACAAATGCAGGGATGAACCAGTTTAAAGATATTTTTTTGGGGCAGAAGCAGACAGATATAAAGTCAGCGGTGAATAGTCAGAAGTGCTTGCGGGCAGGTGGAAAGCACAATGATCTGGATGAGGTGGGGAAGGATGGCTATCATCAAACCTTTTTCGAGATGTTAGGTAACTGGTCGTTTGGTGATTATTACAAAAAAGAAGCTATCCAGATGGCATGGGAGCTTTTGACAGCAGTGTGGCGATTGCCTAAAGATAGATTGTATGCAACTGTTTATGACAGTGATGATGAGGCTTTTGAGCTGTGGAAAAGTGAGACAGATATCGACCCATCTCATATCAGTCGGCATGGTGACAAGGACAACTTCTGGGAAATGGGCGAGACAGGACCGTGTGGTCCTTGCAGCGAGATACATATAGATAGGGGAGAGGGGTTTTGCAATCTGAGAGATGATGAGGGTCACAAATGTGCGGTAAATGGCGACTGTCACAGGTATATGGAGCTTTGGAATTTAGTTTTTATGCAATACAACAGAGCCGAAGACAGGTCTCTGAAGCCTTTGCACAGCAAGTTTGTAGATACAGGAGCAGGTTTTGAGCGTATTTGTCAGGTGCTGCAAGGAAAGTCGTCAAATTATGACACAGATATTTTTCAGCCCTTGATAATAGAAATAGCCAAGCTTACAGGCAAACCTTACACAGAAGAAGACGGCATATCGCATAGAGTGATAGCCGATCACGTGCGAGCCTTGACCTTTGCCATAGCCGACGGTGGTATACCCAGCAATGAAGGCAGAGGCTATGTGCTGCGGCGTATCCTTCGACGGGCAGCTCGTTTTGGCAGAAATTTAGATATGAAGAATCCCTTTTTGTATAAATTAGTAGACACAATAGTTCTACAAATGGGTGACTTTTTTAGCGAGATAAAGCTGAGAGCCGATTTTATAAAAACTATCATCCAAAGCGAAGAGACCCGATTTAATCAGACGCTTGACAACGGTCTGAATCTGTTTAATGATTTGATACGCACGTTAAAGGACGATTGTATCTCGGGTAAAGATGCGTTCACCCTATTTGACACTTATGGATTTCCACTTGATTTGACCAAAATCTTGGCAGAAGAGAAGAAATTATCGGTCGATGAGCAAACCTTTTTCGAGGAAATGAAAAAGCAAAAACAAAGGGCAAGGGACGCCTCAAACTTTAAAATGCAAAATGAAGAAGTCGAGTGGATTGTGTATAAAGAAGGCAAAAAGACGGAATTTGTGGGTTATCAGTTAGAAACCTGCGAGGTGAATATGGTTAAGTTTGCTATCTTTGAGACACCACCACCAGCACTGACAGCGAGCCTGCTGACAGCCGACCAGACAGAAGAAAGTCTCTCCTCGTCACATAGTCACCAAATCGTGAGGTTTGTCCTAGACCAGACGCCTTTTTACGCAGAATCTGGCGGTCAGGTAGCCGACAAAGGTCTAGTCTACAATGATGGCACAGAGATATTTGTTTTTAATGTGCAAAAAGAAGGCGACCAATTTATTCACTGGGGAAGGATAAACAAAGGCGTGATAGAGGATAAGCCCTACACAGCTCAAATCTCAAAAAAGGTGAGAACCTTTATCACAGCACATCACACAGCTACGCACCTTTTACACGCTGCCCTGCGGAAGATCTTGGGAGAACATGTTTCCCAGAGGGGGTCTCTGGTAAATGAAATGGGTATACGCTTCGATTTTACTCATTTTAATGCGATGACTACAGAGGAAATACATTACACAGAATCGCTGGTGAACCAAGAAATCCGTAAATGCAGTGCTGTAAATATCGAGACAAAAAGCTTAGATGATGCAAAAAAAGAAGGTGCCACAGCTCTCTTTGGTGAAAAATATGGAGAAGAGGTGCGAGTGGTGACTGCTGGTGACTTTTCCAAAGAATTATGCGGGGGGACACATATAAAAAACACAGGACAGATCGGCTTTTTCAAGATAATCTCTGAAGCCTCGATAGCCTCTGGGGTTCGCCGTATAGAAGCTATCGCAGGCGAAATAGCCGAAAAACATGTCATGCTAAACGACCATATACTGGGCAGTGTATATACTTGCCTAACTGCAAATAGGAACAATATAATAGAAAAGATAGATAAATTGCAGCAAGAAATTAAAACGCAACAAGAAATGATAAATACCCTAACGACACAAAAATCAAGCGGTTTGATAGATGATTTAATACGCAAAAAGACCCAAATAGCTACAGGTGTAGACTTAGTGTGCCAGAGAGTGCAGGTCTCCACGCTAGATCAGCTAAAAACTATGGGTGACCTGCTAAAGACTAAAATGCAAAATGGTGTGGGGGTGTTAGTAGCCGAAATAGAGGGGAATGTATCCATATTGGTGGTGGTGAGTGCCGAGCTAACAAAGGCTTTATCTGCGGGTAAAATAGTGCAAGCACTGTCTACTATAATAGAAGGAAAAGGTGGGGGACGCCCCGATATGGCTATGGGTGGCGGTAAAGCAGTGGAAAAGGTCGAAAAGATGTTTAGCAGCGTGCCAGAGCTGATCTCTGCCATGATAGAAGCGAAAAGTTAGGGAAACATACTCTATGCTAAAACCTACCAAAACAGGAGCTTTGCTTTGATGTATAAGGTATTATTTATTCGGCTGAGTTCTATAGGTGATATAGTCTTGACAGAGCCGTGCGTAAGGCTATTAAAAGAGCATTTACCAGCTGTGGAAATACATTACCTTACCAAGCCGGAATATGCAGAGATCATAAAGAGTTTTCCTGTGACTGTCGATAAAATTTACGAATTGGGTAGTGTGCACCAAACCAAATCGACCATAAAATCCAGCACTATGAAGCCTCCGCTTCACACTATATTGCAACTTCGCAAAGAAAAATACGATTGCGTGATAGATTTGCATAATAAATTTAGCACTTTTGTGGTATTACAGCTATTGGCAGCAAAACGAAAGATAGTATATCGCAAGCAGCACCTTACCCGCCGATTGATGGTGCTAAAGCTTACCCAAAAAAGTATAGATAGTGTAGTTTGGAGCTATTTAGAGACCCTTCAGAAGTTACTCGATAGCAAGATAGATTGGGATAGAATAAAGTCTGGCAAGCAGCAATACCCCAGGTTACAGCCCCAGAAAGAGACACAGAGCAGGGTGTATGACACCTTTACCACTTATGGTATAAACCTAAAAACCACAGGAAATCATCTGGGGTCAAAGGTATACAAAGAACAGGTATTGGTGGGTCTTTTCCCCGGCTCGCAGCATTTTACAAAGCAATATCCTGCCAACCGGATTGTGAACTTTTTACTCTCGGTTCCAGCTGTCTGGAATTGTGTATTCGTCATCTTTGGTGACTGGAAAGACAAGGGAATCGCATTAGAGATAAAAAGCCTGTCAGGCTTGAAAATCTACGATATGACAGGGGTTTTTGGGCTGCATGACCTCATCACTGCGGTGTCACTTTTGGATATAGTGGTTACAAATGACTCTGGTCCCATGCATATAGCAGCAGCTCTACAAAAACCTCAAATAGCTATATTTGGAGCAACTCACACCAGATTGGGCTTTCGTCCTCTAAATGACAACGCAGTCGTCCTGCAAGGCACAGCAAAGTGCCAGCCTTGTTCACTGCATGGAGGCAGGGCATGCCGTTTGGAGCACTTAAATTGTTTTCGTGAGATAGAAAGCTCGAAAGTCTTTACAGAGTTTGAAAAGCTTTATAATCAAATAGTAGAGCTATAATCGATACCCTCTATCTACAAGCATTTAGCTTGTCTAATATTTTTTGCTCGGGAACCTGTCCCACTGTCTGATCTTGGAACTCTCCATCTTTTAGGATGATGATAGTGGGTATGCTCAAAATACTGTATTTATTTGCAATATCTTGTGCTTCGTCCACATTGACTTTAGCTACTATAATATCAGGGTTATCGGCTGCTATTTTTTCTACTACTGGTGTCATTTTTTTACAAGGACCGCACCAGGGTGCCCAAAAATCTACTAACACTATGCCTTTTGCCACAGAGCTATCAAAGTTGCTATCATTTAGTTCTAATACCATAATTTACCTTCCTTTTTAATTTATCCATTTTTTTTCTGCTAGATTTTTTGTCAATCAAAAAAAACATTCGTGACCCAATATATTGGAGTTCAACTATTCTTTTGGCTACTTGCCTTTAAAGTCCCTGTCGAAATTTTTTATCAGCACAATGATGATAAATATCCCTATCAACGGTCGGAGGAAAAGTGTAACTGTTTTTTGAGCAGGGTATGGCAGGGAAAAATCTACTATGAGCAGACATATAATCAAAAACAACACAATAGTGCCGAATATCCCCATGCGTTGAAAAGCAGATTTTATGATTTTCATTTACACAGGGTTCTCAAAGATAGCTCACACAGCAGCCTTATTTTTTCGGCAGTATTGCAACAGTCTATATTCATAGAAAACAGCTATCGTGAGTGATATGATGGTGATGATGGGCAAGATAATTCCTTGAAAAGTCCAACCTTTGACAAAAGCATAGCGCTGGTATATTTGCATTAAATACCTGAGGCTCAGCCATAACATAAAAGCACTGAGCAATATCCAAAAAATATATATGATCATACCAAGCACTATTTTCTTTTTTATTAGGGGCTTTTGGACCATGGTATCGAGCTTTTTAGGATAACCTAAATATACAGCCCCAAACACAAAATACAGAAAACTGTGAATACTTAAAAACATGTCTGCATTTTTTGTGACATAAAGATAAATGCTTATAGCGAAAGAGATGGTGGCTATGGATAAAAACAATACAGCTAAATTTTTAAATGCACCAGCTAGACGGGTCAGTTCTGGGTTCACATTCCTTCTCCTTTAAAAATACCGTAGAACCACATACAAAGTGGAAAATATATATGTGATACCCATAGTCAAGGCTGAGTATTTCGTAAAAGTCCAAAAAGATATAGCATAACCGCTCTTTTTGCTGATGCTCACAGAGATGATATTTGACGAAGAGCCTATCATAGAGCCATTTCCACTCATTACTGCCCCAAAGACGAACGCCCACCACACACCTGCATCTTGGGTGATATTACCCACCACATGGATCATAGTGGCTACATAAGGTATATTGTCGATACAAGCCGCCACTATACCTGTGAACCAGATTAGGAACACAGCCAGTAGCTTCGGGTTATCTCCTGTGACCTTCACTATACTGTCTGAAAGCATAGATATAAAGCCAGTCTCTTCGAGTGACCCGACCATAATAAACAGACCGATAAAAAAGAGGATAGTGCTCCAGTGTATTTCGTTGCAGATAAACTTCTCAAAATCTATCTTTTTGGCTTTTAAAAGCAACATCACAGCAGCTGCGAGGGCTATGGTGGCAGGGGAATAATTCAAGTGTTGCTGCAAAACTAGCAGAGTGATAAATATCACAAAGGTGATGATAGAAAAGACTATCAAAGGCATATCGTTTAGTAGCTCTTTTTCCCGAAATTCCATTATCCTTGCCCGTCTTTCATTGGTTACCACCAGCTCCTTTTTAAAGAAATAAAAATTCAAAGCGGATGTCACTATCAGTAAAAACGCCACGAGGGGAGCAGCATTTAAGATATAGTCGAGAAATGTAAACCCTCTGGCACTACCTATCATTAGGTTCGAGGGGTCTCCTATCAAGGTGGCAGCACTGCCGATATTGGTGGCGATAGCTTGGGCTATCACAAAGGGCAGTGGCGACAATCCCAGCTCAATGGCTATCAAGATAGAGATAGGCACCATGATGATAGCTACAGCTATGTCACCTATCAGCGCTGCAAACACTCCGCTAATGATAGACAGCACCACTATGATGATCTTGGGGCTTCCATGTGCTTTTTTTGCCAGAAATATGGCTATATACTCGAATATACCAGAATCTTTGATGATACCGACCATGATCATCATCCCTATCAGTAAAAATATCACATTCCAGTCGATAAAGAGATGGAAAGCATCGTGCTGGTCAACCAGATGACATACCAAGCAGATAGACGCACCTGCGATAGCCACGATAGCCTTATTTATCTTTTCAGAGACTATAAAAGCTAAACAAATAAAAAATATTATGATAGACAATATCATAGAAAACATACTATTTCCCCCCTAATTTATCCCTGTTTTTCCAGTATTGAGTGTGGAAAAACAGGGATAGAAATGCTGTAACATCATCCCTTTATCACCTTTCGGAATATATCGTTTATACTGATGACCCCAACTAATTTACCGTCTT
>WRIO01000020.1 GCA_009782695.1 Candidatus Cloacimonadota bacterium | reverse complement strand
CGATATTATGCACTTGTGTTCCGAGAGGTATTCTTTCTAGTGGCATAGCATTGCCGGGCATTATAGGTGCTTCTTTACCACTGATAATCATAGTGCCTACTGTAAGACCTTCGGGTGCAACGATATATCTTTTTTCACCGTCCACATAGTGGAGTAATGCGATACGGGCAGTTCTATTCGGGTCATATTCGATAGTCGCTACTTTTGCAGGTATATCAAATTTATTGCGTTTAAAATCGATAATTCTATAAGCTCTTTTGTGACCACCACCACGACGGCGAGAAGTTACGCGTCCGTGATTATTACGACCTGCTGTTTTTTTCAAAGGAGCAAGCAAGGATTTTTCAGGTTTATCAGTGGTTATTTCGTCAAATGTATATCCTGTGCGGTGTCTGAGCGATGGTGTGATCGGTTTATATTTTTTTATTCCCATTATTTACTCCCTCCCTTACATATCAAAGTCAGCTATGCGCTGTCCGTCTTTTACGGTTACCACTGCTTTTTTCCAGCTGGGTTTGTATCCCGACCAGCGACCATAAGTCTTTGGTTTGCCAGCTATACGCACGGTGTTTACCCGTAAGACATCGACATTAAATATAAATTCGATAGCTTTTTTGATTTCTATTTTATTGGCGTTCATACTTACTTCGAAGGTATAAACGTTTTGCACTGCTTGTTGAGTGGTTTTTTCTGTGATGAGGGGAGCTATGATGATTTCTCTTGCTGTCTTCATTTTACGAAAACCTCCTCTGCTTGTTTTAAGGCGTCCGCTGTGATGATCAGGTATTTGCAAGATAGCACTTCATAAGCGAAAAGCCTGTTTGCTGCGTCCATAGACACATCTGGTAGATTGCTAAATGACTTTACTATATTTTGGTTGTTGCAAGATGTGATCAGCAGCTTCTTTCCTTTTTCGGGGACTATCTTGTTTATCAGCTGACGAGCCTGTTTGGTGTTTGGCTTTTCGAAGCTAATCTCTTCGAGCACATATACAGTTTGAGTAGCTGCTTTCATGCTGAGGGCAAGCTTTAGAGCCAATCTTTTTTTACGCACAGGTATCACACTATACCAGTCTTTCGGGCGAGGAGGGAAAGCCCTGCCACCGCCTTTGCGGATAGGGGTGTGGATAGCACCCATACGGGCGTTACCAGTGCCTTTTTGGCGGAATATTTTGCGTGTGCTACCTATCACTTCGCCACGAGTTTTTTTACAAACTGTGCCTTGGCGTTGGTTCGCACGATACATATTTATCACTTCATAAAGTAAGGCGTTTGGGTTCTTACAGCTTACAGCGAAAAGTGTGTCAGGAAGTGTGACATTGCCTGCCAGCTCACCTGTGGCTGTGTATTTTTTTGCTTCTATCATTGTATTACTCACCTTTTATTTACTCAAAATCACGATACTGTTGTTGTGACCTGGGATAGCGCCTTTCACCATGATAATATTTCGTTCAGTGTCGATTTTGATCACTTTTAGATTTTTTACCGTGACGCGTTGCACACCCATGTGCCCTGCCATCTTTTGACCCTTGAAGATACGGGAAGGCTGAGCGCATTGACCTACGGAACCGGGTCCACGAAAAGACTCATGCACGCCGTGGCTTTGCTCAAATCCGTGAAAACCGTGTCGCTTCATACCGCCCTGGAAACCTTTACCTTTCGAGGTTCCTATCACTTTGATGATCTCATTTTGTTTGAATATCTGCACATCTATGACTTGACCTTGCGTATATTCTTGCTCTTGCCCTATGCGGAACTCTTTTAGGTGACGATAGCATTTGCTCTCGTGCTTTTTAAAGTGTCCCCGCTGAGGTTTGCGCACTCTTTTCTCTGCCACTTCTTCGTATCCGACTTGGATAGAAGTGTAGCCATCTGTCTCTATCGTCTTTTTTTGCACCACAGTGCAAGGACCAGCCTGCACCAGCGTAACGGGTATCACGCGGCCACTGGGCTCAAAGATCTGAGACATTCCTAATTTTTTACCGATAAGACCTATCATCTGCCCTCCCTACACCTTGATCTCGACATGCACGCCTGCTGGAAGGTTTAGCTTCTTTAGCGTGGCTATCGTCTGAGGAGTGGCGTTTATGATGTCGATCACTCTCTTGTGCACGAGCATCTGAAACTGATCTTGAGCCTTCTTGTTCACATGCGGTGACCGAAGTATCGTGTAAAGGGTGCGTTCTGTTGGTAATGGCACAGGACCCACGATCTTGGCACCGGTGTTTCGCGTATTCTTAACTATCTCCGCCACCGATTTATCGAGCAAGCGAAAATCATAAGCCTTTAGCCGAATACGAATTCTGTTTGAGCTTTCTTGTTTACTCACAGCTTTCCTCCGAATTATTCTTTCCTAAATCAGCTACTTTTCAGTGCTGACCGAAAACAGAGACTTTTATAGAGCCACTGTTTTTTCTGACAAATGAGGTTAGAGGGGGTGTGTTTGACTTTTATAAAGATAGTAGCTATCTTTAAATCAAGATTCGTGCGAATTTATCTCTGATAAGCCAAATACAAAGATAAAAAATTGTATAGCCCGAATCCAAAAAACTGCTTTTTTGAGCAGTTTTACCACGATAGATTTTACCCTGCCGTGATATCCCACTAGACCTATAAAGCTTTACTTTCAAGCTTTCTTCTTCGGTTTATATCCACTTTTGAAAGGTAAATATAACCTGTAAAGAACCATTTTTTTTAATGCCCTTTTTTTGTCAAATACTTTTTTTATGTTTTTTTTCTGGAAAACATTACATACCTTATTTTCGTAGGGAACGATGCCATGCCCAACTTCGTTGGGAGTTACAAGTTTCTAGTTACAAATGACAGGTTATGGTGTCCTGCGGACTGATTTTTAAACGAACATCGTTCCGTAACATCTATCTGCAGGACACCACCAAAACGATGTGGGACATGTGTCTGCTTCGCAGAATGTAAAAGATGTGTCTATCTCAGCTGCACGAAGTGCTCCACCTTTCTAATTTCTAATTTGCTTTCCTTGTGTCACAACTTTTGGATATTGATTTTCTATAACTGCATATAAACAAAAGATATAAACAGCCAAAAAGCAAGGAGCATCGGACTAGGTCTGACCTTCTCCGATGCTCTTTGCTTACTCCTTGATAAAACTTATTGTAATATATGGCGATATGAGAGAAGTTTCTGCAAAATTCTCACGAAGTTATTTTTACAGCGTAAAGTATTGTATTATAGAACAGAACGTTTGAATTGCCACATCGGTGCGAAGCACACCACCAAAACGATGTGGGACATGTGTCTGCTTCGCAGAATGTGAAGGATGTGCATATCTCAACCTTCAACGACAAGCTTGCTCGTCCTGCACTGCACGAAGTGCTCCATATTTCAAATTTATAGATACAGCGCTATCTGTGCTGCTTTATCTGCGATATCTATCAGGTCGAAGGCGTCCCACAGTGTTTCTGCTACTGCTAAGCACCCGTGCTTTTGCCATATTACTATATCGTGTTCTTTTAGTTCGCCGATAGTTTCTTTTGCTAGTTCCAGACTTCCTGGTGGTAAAAATTTCACAGTTCCTATATCTTTTGGGATAAAAACGTTTAGTTCTGGCATGATACCTGTCAGAAACTTATTCATTTTATATTTCGCCAGATGCTGATATTTGTGGGAAAAAGCGATGAGGTGGGTTGGGTGTGTATGTAGCACCACTTTGATTTGCGGGTTGGTGTGGCTGATATAGCGGTGGATAGCCAGATGGCAAAGGAATTCTGAGCTTGGGTCTGCTGCTGCGTGGGATAGATAAGTTAGTTTCCCGCCTTTACTTTCCAGTAGTCCGCATTGCTGTGTGGCATTTTTCGCTATATCGCGGCATTTTGCACCAGAATGCGAGATCAGCAGAGAGATATGCTCATTTGCCAGATCTTTATCTTTTTTATCATAAATAGTCTTTGTTTCTGTAAATTCGGGTAGGGTAGCGGCTAAATCGGGGTCTATCCGGAGCGAGAAGTTACCCGCATTTCTTTCTGCCCAGCCTTTGTGGAGCATAGCTTCTGCCACCTGTTGTATTTCTGCGTAAATATTTTCAATCTGCTTCATTTTTTAGAGACCTCGTCATCAAGGCAAATATAGCTTCTTTGGGGTCTTTACCCTCGAACAGAAGCTGGAACATTTCTTCGGTAATCGGCATAGATATCTGCAATTTTTCTTTTAACTCTCGTATGTTTTTCGTAGTGATGACACCCTCTGCCACCATAACCATTTTGCTCAAAATATCTTCGAGTTTTTCGCCTTTTCCCAGCTGGTATCCCACATACCTATTTCGGCTGTGTTGGCTGATAGCTGTGGTGACCAGATCACCTAAACCTGACAAGCCTGAAAAGGTCTCTATATCTGCATGCATAGCCATTCCGAGTCGCTTGATCTCAGCTAAACCACGCGTGAGCAGTGCACCTTTTGTATTGTCACCAAAGCCTAATCCGTCCACCACTCCAGCTGCTAAAGCTATGATATTTTTCACCGCTGCACCTATCTCCACTCCAACCAGATCGAAGGTCGAATACACGCGAAAAACCGCATTACTAAACTCTTTTCGCACTTCATAAAGCGTATCTTTATTGTCACCAGCCACCACCACTACTGTTGGGACGCCTCTAGCCACCTCTTCGGCGTGACTCGGACCCGAGAGTGTGCAGATTTTATCACCAAAAGCGGCTGGCAACTCCTCACGAATAACCTCTGACATGCGTTTTAAAGTGTTCTCCTCTAAACCTTTTGCCAGATTTATGATAGCTGTGAGAGCCGATTTTTTGCCTTGTTTTTCGGGGAAAGCCCGCTCTATATAGGGTCTGCTCTGTTGCACTGTCTTGCGTATAAAAGACGAAGGCACTGCATAGATGATTATCTGTGGTGGCTCTGTAAAAAGCTCCGTCATTTTATGCGTAAAATATATCTCAGGGGGGAATACTATGCCTTGCAAAAAGGCATCGTTCCTTCTCTCATTCTGCAGCTGGGTAGCATTTGCCTCGTTGTATTCCCAAACCTTTACTTTATGTGTGTTTCGGTGAAGCAAAAGAGCCATAGCCTGACCCCAACTGCCACCACCTATTATCGAAATATTTGCCATAAATATCCTTCTTTCTTGCTGTCGCTATTTATAAATATCGGGGTAAAATGTCAAGTGTTTTTTTGCCTGAGACTTCGCTAATTTCTAATTTCTAATTTCTTTGTGATTGCCGTGATAGTTTCGGTATGGTTATTCATTTTTTGGATTTTTGTAGGTGTGATTTCTTGGAAATATTTCCCGTAAGTTTTTTGGTAAATGCGGTTGTCGAGTATCAGTATCACGCCTTTGTCGGTTTTGCTTCTGATCAACCTGCCTATACCTTGTCGCATTTTGAGCAGTGCATTTGGCAGTGAATAGTGCAGGAAGGACTGTTTTCCTTCTTTTTCCAGCTTTTCCAGATACGCTTCCACGATAGGTTCTGTCGGGACTTGGAAGGGAAGCTTATACATGATGAGCAGTGATAGTGACTCTCCTTGCACGTCCACTCCTTCCCAAAATGAGCTTGTTCCCAGCAGCACTGCGCTACCGTTTTCGATAAACTGTTGCAATATAGAGCTTCTATTGCTAGAGCCGCGCTGCATCAGCAAGAGTGTATCGCTTTCAAAGCAGGACTTTTCGAGTGATTCGTGAACCTTGTGCATATCGCTATAAGAGGTAAAGAGTATCAGGGTTCCTGCTTTGTTGCTTTCTAAGATGCCTTTTATCAGAGCGTCACTTTGGGGAAAGAAGTAGGGGTCTGTGTTTGCGGGTAAATATGAGGCGTTTAGGACCAAAGTTTGCTGGTCGTAATCAAAGGGTGAGGGAACTATTTTCTCCTGAAGCTTTTTTATCAGGCTGCCATTTTCGGTGCTTTCAGATGGCGGTGGAGTAGCCGTATCCTGCGGTGGAGCTATCAGCTTGGCAAAGCCTAAATGCTCTTTAAAATATTTGAAGCTCCCGCGCAGAGAAATAGTGGCAGAAGTGACCACCATAGACTTTATCCGCCGGTAAAAAATATCGGGCATCAGGTCGTCCACAGTGATAGGTGCGTAGTTTAGCACGCCAGCAGGGTAGCCCTCTGTCTGCATATCGAGGGCAGACAGCCAATAGGCATATTTATCTAAATCTGGCTCTATCAGCTTGTCAGCGTCGCGTATCAACGCACCCAAACGGTCGCTGGTGCGCTCCAAGAAGTCCAATATAATGTCTTGGTCAGCGAAGTTTTTTGCTTCATGGGTTAGCACAGCTCCGTGTATCTGCTTTAGCTGGGCAGCAAGCTTTTCGAGGTAAGAGCGAATATCGGTGATTTGGGCTATTAGCAATGCTAAATCCAGCAGTGTGGACTGGTCTTTTATCCGATATTTATTGTAGTTTCCTTTGGTTTTTGCCACCTCACCTGCTGTGCGAAAAGCCTTCTCTGTCGTGTCTTTTGCGTCGTCCATAAAATTGGCTAGATCATCGAGTAGGGTCACCAAACTTTCTTTTTCTTTTTCAGGGATAGAGCTTCGCATAGCAGAGTTTTTCAGGTTTGGTAGCATGCCTGACTGGTAACCGTTTCGCAGGCAATAGATAGTGTTTAAAAAGCCTTGCACATCGGAAAAAGACAGGGAAAACCCCAGATAGTTGGCAGCTGAGTTTAGCAGGTTGTGCCCCTCGTCAAATATCAGATAGTCTATCTCTCCCAGGGTTGGCTTTTCTGCTTGAAAATCGGAGAACAGGAGCGAATGGTTGATGACTATCAGGTTCGCAGTCTCTGCTTTTGCCCGCACATTTGCCAGGAAGCACCTGCTATGGTGGCGGCATTTTCTGCCCAAACAGAGGTGCCTATCGGATGATATTCTTTTCCAGATATGGCTATACCTCGAGGTTTGGAAGCCATAATTCTCGTTTACATCGCCTGTCTGTGTGTGATTTATCCAGAAATAAAGATAGGTCACCCCCATAGCTTCTTGCGGTGACATAGTGATATTTGCTTGCCGCAACTGGAAGGCTTCGTAGATTTCTTGCCATTTACGCAGGCACAGATAGTTCTCACGCCCCTTTACCAGCACTGCGGTTAGGTCGAGATCCACCGCTTTTAGCACAAGTGGTATATCCTTGAAAAGCAGCTGTTCTTGCAGGTTTTTCGTGTTCGTGGATATAACTATTTTCTTCCCATTTTTTAGAGAAAAAAGCAGAGCAGGTATGATATAAGCAAGCGACTTCCCGACGCCTGTTCCTGCCTCCACCAGCAGATATTCCTCATTCTCAAAGGCATGTAGCACAGCCTCTGCCATCTCTATCTGACCAGACCGGAGCTCGTATTTTTCAAAGGTTTTCGAGAAGTATCCATTCTCACAGAAAATATTTTGGATAGTATAGGGGTCTGTGGCAGAAGTTTGCCCGTTTTTGCGTTCTATAAAATTAAAATGCTCAAAGACATAGGGGTTTTCACCGCTATAAGGTTTTGTCAGAGCGTATTTTATGATATGTTTTTGCAAGCCCTGTAAATACTGTAAAAGATAGCTTTCTTTTTCTACTTTTAGGAACTTGTTTTTTCCCTGATCGGCTTTGGCGCAGTATTCTAGGACTATGATGATAAAGTTTAGGTGCTCTGGCTTTATCTTGTCCACTATAAAATCGGTCATTTTTGAGAAGGCAATCCCTGTGACTTCGGCGTCACAGATAGCCCTGTGTGCATTTAGAAAATTTATCTCAAAATAGTTTGCTATCGCCCCTAACGCATGGGACTTCAAAAAGGGAAAAAATATATGCGACACCACCAGAGTGTCTATCACAGGATGATAGAGCTTTTCTAATCTATGCTTCGCCAGATGATGATTTAAAAAGGAGATATCAAATTCCACATTGTGGCAAACTAAAATGTCCTCATCGGTCAAAAAATCACTAAAATCTTGCAAAACCTTATTCGCCTTGTCTGCGTGCCGCAAGTCATCTTCTTTTATCTTGGTAAGCGTGTAAATAAACAGCGGCACAGGTTTCTGAGGCTTGATAAAGCTCGAAAAACTGTCCCTACTGCCGTCTGCATGAAACCTGATAGCACCTATCTCGATGATCTCTGCCTCATGATAGCTAAGCCCCGTGGTCTCTATATCTACCACCACAAAGGGAAATTTATAATCTTTTTCTGTCATATTATGTTTCTTTAAGTAAATTTGACTGAACCCCTTCCAAATCATATTCCATAGAGTCTGTTATCCTTACATTTACTATCTCTCCCACCTGAAAATCACCGTCAGATATATACACGCATCCGTCTATATCAGGTGCGTCGAGGAACGACCTTCCCACATATTTATAGTTGGCGTCCTGCACCTTTTTGTCTATGATCACTTCTAGCGTCTTCCCGACAAACTTTTTTAAAAAATCAGCTGAATATACTCGCTGCCGTTTTAGGATCCTATCTTGCCGCCAGAGAGCCTCATCGAGCTCGACTTGTGGGGTAAATTTAGCTGCGGGTGTGTCCTCTTCTTTTGAATATACAAAGACCCCTAATCTCTCAAAAGGGTATTTCTTCAAAATATTTTCCAGCTGGGTAAAGGCACTCCTGTCTTCACCGGGAAACCCAACGATAAGGGTGGTGCGTATGGCACTATCAGGGAATATTTTTCGGATGTAGTTGTATAGCCTTTTGGTTTTTGGTTTGTCTATTTTTCGGTTCATTTTCTCTAATATCTCTGTCTCGGTGTGTTGCAAGGGTAGATCGAAATAGGGCAGTAGCGTTATTAGAGTCCGTAGCTCTCTGATCATCTGGTGCGTGAGGTGGGCAGGGTGCAGATACATTAGCCGTATCCACGGAAAGGCGTTTAGGGCTTCTATTTGCCGTAGCAGTTCGACCAGCATAGGTTTACCATAAAGGTCTACCCCATACATCGTGGTGTCTTGGGCTGTGATGATCAGCTCTACCACGCCTTTGCTTGCCAGATATTCCGCTTCTTTTATTAGGGCTTCGATAGGTTCTGATTTTAGACCTCCTCGGATATTTGGGATAGTGCAATAAGCACAGCGGTTGTCACAGCCGTCTGATATACGCAGATACGCATAATGACAGGGGGTCATCAGCCTGCGGTTCGGCTTCTGACACTGTAAAGACTGGGGTGATAAGATTTTGTAAAGGGTTTCAAAGTCTTTTAGGTCTATCCAGTGGTCGACCTCTGGGATTTCAGCAGCTAGCTCCTGTCTGTGCTGCTTTACCAAGCATCCCGTCACTATCAAGGTCTTTAGGTTTTTCTGCTTTAGCTGAGCTATCTTTAATATCTCATTGATAGCTTCGGCACGAGCCACTTCGATGAAGCTGCAAGTATTGATCAGCACTATCTCTGCCTCTTTGCTCTGGGTAGTCTGTTTATACCCGGTTTTCGTAAATATCGCCGAAAATACTTCGCTATCTACCAGATTTTTAGGACAACCTAAGCTGACTATGTGATACCGCTTCTTTTCTGTCATTTTCTCTCTTTTTTATGATAAATATTTTCGTAGGGAAGGCAAAATGTGGTGCGCTTCGCACCGATAAAAACGGAACGATGTTCGTTTAAAAATCAGTCCGCAGGACACCATAACTTGTCATTTGTAACTAGAAACTTGTAACTCCCAACGAAGTTGGACATGGCATCGTTCCCTACGAACCCGTCCGATACAAACGCTTGCTGTCATTCTGAGCGAAGCGAAGAATCCAGAATATTCCCATCCAATTGGGAGGGGTGGACGCGACAGCGGACGGGGTGGTTAAAAATTTATCTCCA
>WRIO01000019.1 GCA_009782695.1 Candidatus Cloacimonadota bacterium | reverse complement strand
TTCTGGATAAACAGGTTGCGCTTGTCTTGTTGCGACGGGAGCTCTCTCAAATATCACAAATCGAGGTGTTGAGCCTATATCAGGCGCTACTATTTGGGGTATTTCAGTTGTGACTTCGATAGTATCTATTATTAGTATTTCATCATCATCATTATTGTCTAGATCGTCCACTATTTCGATGTTTATTATCAATCTATCTATTACTTGTTCTTGTATAATCTGCTCTTGATCTTCGGGCACCCAGTCAGTCACTTCTACCACTCTTTCGATAGTGCGGATAGATTTTGTTTCTACATTTGGATACACGATGAAGAGGAATATTAGGAATAGAATGATGAGAGCTGCACACTTGTCAAAATATGAGCTAGCCACATCTTTCCAATCGTTCGTTTTGATTTGCTGCATATTATCTCCTATGCTTTCCTTCAAAAGATACCCGTAGGGCTTCTGCCCTTCTCATCTGGTTCATGATATCTGCCATCACGCCATAAGGTGTGTTTTGGTCTGTGCGAAAGGCTGCGACCATATTATAATCTTCTAAAAGCTTCCGGGTCATTACATTATAGACCATGGGTATGCTGACATCGAAATCATCGATAGATATTGTTCCATGACTGTCTACATACACTGTCACAGCATTTTTTCTTGATATCTTTTCTATCCGCTCACCCCTAGGCAAATTTACTTTAAGTCCTCTTTCTTTTACAAAGACAGTGGTAACTATAAAGAAAATCAACAGCAAGAAAGCGATATCGGAAACAGAAGCATCTGAAATCGAAGCAGCCAGTTGTTTTCCTTTTCTTATTTTTGCCATAAAAACTCCTTAATTCGTTGATAGATTTATTCTCTCGGCACCAGCTACAAGCATTCTGTCAAATGTCTCATACATATTGACATATTTTGATTGCCGGTCTGCTCTGAGTATAAATACCATCTCAGGATTTTCTTTTACGATGGCTCGCACCCTTGCTTCTAGCTCACGCAACGAGACTAAATCATTGTTGATAGCCACCCGACCATCGTCATTTATCAGAACTCTGGTCAGGTTCTCTTGCTTGATTCGAACACGTTGTGTGTCGGGCGAGCTCGGACCAGGCAACATAATGCCTAGTCCTTTTTTAACATCGAATTTGGTAGTAGAAATAAAGAAGAACAACAAAATGAACGCCATATCGCCTAAGGAAGCAGAAGAAATACCTGCTCCTATTCTTTTTCTTTTACGACGAATCATTGCTGCTCCTTTTATTTATTCTCGACTATTGTCTCGACTATCTTGTCTGCTGTCCTTTGCATATCTAGCACCAAACCGTCGATCATCTGGTAAACTATAGTGTTTAAAAACTGTATCGGTATAGCGATAGCCAGACCCATCATAGTGGTCACGAGAGCTATCTTGATACCTTCTGCGACTATCGTAGGATCTACATCACCTGCTTTAGCGATAGCATCGAAGGCTGATATCATACCCACTATAGTTCCGAAGAAACCAACCATAGGGGCTAGGTTTATCGTCATTGCTATTCCCACTAAACCTTTTTCTAAAAATGCCATTTCTATCGTAGAAGCATTCTCTATAGCTTTTTCTAGCACTTCGGTGTCTTTGTCTGCTTTCAAAAGACCCGCATAAGCTATAGCTGCCACAGGTCCTCTAGTTTGCTTTGATATTTCGGCAGCTTGTGAGTATTTCTTTTCTTTTATCAAGGGGGTAATCTTGTTTAAGAATTCATTTATATTTGCTTTGCCATAAGACAATGCGACTATCTTCCAGATACTCCAAGCTAATCCCCATATCAAGAGCAGTAGCAAGGGCCATGATACGAAGCCACCATCGATGAAAAGCTGAACCATATAGCTACCAACTAGTCTACGGGCAAGGGTCTCAAAGCCAGACATTGGCTCTACTTGCTCGAAATTTGGTAACACTGGTTGCACAGCTTGAGTGATTTGTTCGACTTCTAGTTCTTCTGTGATAGCTTCTTGTGCAAATAGATTGGCGCAAAGTAGAAGCCCTGACAGTAATATAATCAATAAAAGTGATTTTCCTAAATATTTTTTCATTTATTTTTTTCCTCCGTTACTTTATTTAGAAATTATACCCGAGTGTGAGTATATAGTTACGATCTCTATTTATATATGATGGGTTTGCTGTATATAAGTCGTGTAAAAACTGTGTCTCATGGAACACATAGCCTGGGTAGCTGGTTTCAGATATATCAGCGTCGTCTTTATAAGGTGAGCCCGTGCGGGGATACACATTATTTACATTGGTGAATTTGAACAAGTTCTCGATAGTAAAAGTTGCTCTCACATAAGATGTCTTCCCTGTGTTGAAGTTCTTTGAAAAACGCAGGTCGGCAGATGATGTATAAGGCATCCTCTTACTGTTTGTTTCTAGCATATCGGTTGTATCGAGTGCCATAGGTGTATAAGGTCTGCCTGAGGATATAAAATAGTTCAAACTAACTAAATAATCATCAAAAGGAACAGCCCAATCGGTAAATGGCAAGATAAACTCTTCGCCTCTGGCAACTCTATGAGCTATGTTGAAATTCAGCTGATGTCTGATATCCCAATCTAATGGGAACTCTCGTATGTTCTTGGTCTCATCTTGCACTATAGTCTCAGAATTGTTCCCATTTGCCCAAGCGAGCGAATAGTTTATACCACCTGCTAGGAAGTTATACATCCTTCGGTTCAAGGTCAGGTCTACACCTCTTGCAGAGCCGTAGTCTTCTGATATATATTCATACCAGAAAAGCGAAGCTTCTTGCTTTGAAGTGACTTTTCTTGTAGAGACATAATTGTATATATTTTTGTAGTATGCAGTGACACCTAAAACATAATCTTCGGTCAACAATTGTTGCAATCCCACTTCATAAGTAACGGTAATTTGTGGTTTTAAAGTTGGATTTCCCACTGTCACACCAGGACCTTGGATATAAGCGTCCACAGAATCGCGGGTTGTAAAAATATATCTCATTTGTGGCAATTGGTTCTGATAGTTATAAGCAAAATGGACGACTTGCTTTTCAGAGATTGGGTGAGAGACGCTTAGTCTGGGGGAGAGCATCACTTGGGTCACATCTTTGCTGTCAAAGCCAGATGAGATAGCTATCCTATGACCTGTTTCGGGATCTACTATGTAATCTCCAGTATCGGGATCTTTTAGGTATTTAGTATTGTTCTTGCGGTAGCTACCGTTGTCTAGTAGTATGTCATAGTCTTTTCCTAAATACCAGAGATCGGTCCGCAATCCCAGGTTGACTATCATACCTTCCCAATCAGCTTTCCCTTGTAAGTAGTAGGCAAACTGCATAGGTTTAGCTTTATAGCCATCACGACGACCACTACTAGCGTAGCCTGCTGCCATATAGTTTTCACGGCTGTATATATTTCGCTCCACACCGTCTATCTCTATTACACTATCTGGTTGGCAGTTGTATTTTAGGTAATCCAAAAATCTCTCTTCAAATCTGGTTAAAAAATCTATCAGTTGGTTCTTTTTGATATCGTGCTGGATGATCTCTAAACCTGTCTTCATGCCAACTATTTGGCTTATCTGGTATTCATAATCACCACGCAAAGTGTATTGCGCAGACTCATCATCGATAAATCTATCCCATATAGTTCCGGGTGCAAGGAATCCTTGTATGTCTCTCGGGTCTGGTAAACCACGAATGTTGTAGCTCCAGTCGGTATGACTTGGGTATAGAAAATCATATATTCCGTCTTTGGTGGAATCGATAGAGCTAAACCCAAAATTACCATTGTCTATCGAGCCTTGGTCAGGGTCGAACCGCCCATTGTCATACAATATATCTTTAAATGTGATATGACGGGGACTCTGCTTTGTGATACTGGTAAAATAAGAGCCTTTCACCTGTAATACCCTACGGGCATCGAACACATGGTCATAAGTCAAGAGCACCTGACCCTGTCTAGCATCGGACTCTGCATAGTGTTGCAGTGCATATCTGCGATCATGTCTGAAGGGGTGAGCATAAGATCTGTCGCCCCGAACAGCCAATGTCAGCTTTTTTAGTGGTGACAGTTGGTAAGTGGTTTTCAGGTTAAAATTATAGTTATTTGAGTTTCTATTGCCCAAGTCGAAGCCGAGAAAGTCATCTCTGCCTTCGTAAGGGTTATACCAGTCATATTGCTGTGAGCTGATAAGATACACGAGGTCTTCTCTATCTGTAAAAGAAAAATCTCCGTTTGGAGAAGCAGAATAGTGCTTTCTATACCTTGTATCGCTCCAAGAAGCTGCTCCATTTAGGAAAAATGTAAACTTTGAACGAAGGGACTGATTTAGCCAATACACAGGGACTGGACCTCCAAAAGCAAACTTGATCTCATCATAATTTGATCCCTTTTGGATCTGATGACCATGATCGGTGATGCCTTCTATCTTACCTTCCCACCTCTCTGAACCGTCTTTTGTGACTATATTGACCATGCCTGATTGAGCATTGCCATATTCGGCTGTGAAACCACCTGTCATGACCTTCATATCTGCTATAGCATCCATATCTACGGAAAGAGCTCTGCCACCATCGACAGGATCTGATACTGACATACCATCTACTGTAAACACTACTTCATTGGTTCGACCGCCACGCACATTTAGTCCGCCATCGGCGTTCTTTGACACACCTGCTGACATTGAGAGCAATCCTTCGACATCCGACACTGCTAGATTTTCGATGTCATCAGAACTTATTATTTTTGTAGAAGGGGCATCCTTCTTGATCAAATCAGGTGGTGCAACCACTGTTATTACATCCTGTTCGATAGAATCTCTATTCAATTTGGCTTGAATGGAGCGGGTATCATCTACACTTATACGAACCTCATGCATTACAAAGCTAGTGTGCCCGACTGCACTGACATGCACTGTATAAGTTCCAGGGGTGATATTGATGATGACAAAACGACCATTCTGGTCGGCTGTGCCACCTGTTTGAGTACCTTGTAATACTATATTCGCATATGGGACAGGTTGATTTCGGTCATCGAGAACCACTCCAGCGAGTTTGCCTGTCGTCTGTGCAAAGAGAGAAGAACTAATAGCAACCAAACAAAGTGCTAGTATTATCAATCTTTTCTGCATTCATTATCCTCCTTTATGGAAAATTTATCTTATTATTTTTATTTCTTTATTATAGCTTTTTTGAGCTTAACTGCATATAAAAAAGCCTGAATCTAAAAAAAAAAATGGCTAACTTTTGTCAACATATTTTCATAGTTTTTAAAAATTAGCCTTTTAAATTTATATATATCTTTTAAATTCAATACATTACACCTTTGGACATTGCTGTTTATTTTCATAACAAAAAACCACCTTTTTGCAATATCACAGGTTCGGTACTATCTTTTGGGGTGATGATCCCTATTTTGTATCCCGCAGTATCTTGCAATATGTTGTCTGTTATGGGAGCGGGAGCTATTACCACAAAACCTATCCCCATATTAAAGACGCGATAAGCCTCAGAGAGCGGTATGTCCCCTTCATTTACTAGCCATTCGAATAAAGGTGGCACAGGGTAAGACTGGCAATCTATCACTGCCGATAGACCTTCGGGGATTATTCGCTTTATATTTCCTTTTAAGCCGCCACCAGTGATATGCGCCATACCATGTATCTGCTCAGGGGTAGCCCATTTTCGTAACATAGGGTAGTATGACTTGTGGACTGCTAATAATAGCTCTGAAACAGTGCCGTTAAGCTGGCTGATATAGGAATCTATCCCGAGATTTAATTTCTCAAATATTATCTGGCGGGCTAGACTATACCCGTTCGTATGTAGACCTGTCGAAGCGAAACCTATTATCACATCACCTGCTTTTATATTCGCACCGGTGATGATATTTTGCTCCTCTACTAAACCTACTATCGTCCCAACCAAATCAAAGTCTTCTTCCCGATATATACCGGGCATTTCCGCCATCTCACCACCTATCAGAGACATCTCATTCTCACGGCAAGCTACTGTCATGCCTTGAATGATCTCCTCGACTATGGCAGGGCACAGTCTACCCGTCCCTATATAGTCATTGAAAAATTGTGGTGTAGCGCCTTGCACGAAGATATCGTTCACACAGTGGTTCACTAAATCCTGCCCAACAGTGTCATATCGTTTCGCCTTTTGGGCTACTATCAGCTTTGTCCCAACTCCATCGGTGCTAGAAACCATCACAGGATGTGACCAAGCTTGCATATCCAATCTATACAAGCCGCCAAAAGAACCTAGCTCTGTCAACACATTGCTGTTAAAAGTGCTGCGAACTATTTGTTTGATATTGCAGACAGCTTTCTCGCCTGCTTCGATATCAACCCCCGATTCCTTATAATCCATATATGATTCCTATATATCTTTATTACTTTTAGATGTGTTACAAAAAAAATAAAATGGTGTTTTTTGTCAAGTAAATTTTTTACTAAACCGAAAATTCTTACTTTTATTGCTCTATAAGTTGACTGATAAATGATGATATATAGTTTTTCCCGCTCTTATGGAAGGTTGTAGTAAAAATGTTGCCAGGGGTAAACTTTCCTCACCATTTTTACTTCTCCTAAATTTTTTATTTGTCAATTTTGTAAAAGCTTATGATATAATGAGATATAGCAAGCACCAAACAAGGGACATCGGACTAGGTCATACCTAGTCCGATGTCCCTTGCTTGCTCCCTACTCAAAAATATTATAATATAAGAAGATATGAAATATGCTTTTAAAATATTTTCAGAAAGTTGTTTTTTCCCCCATAAAGCATTATATTTGAAAAAGAAACGAAGCGAAAGTGGGATGTTTAGCAGAAATGACGAAAGGCAGGTGGTGACTTCCCTACGAATGTGAAAGATAACCTAGAAAAGAATCCTATACAATAAAAAAATATACACTATCAATAAAGTTTATAAAAATCGAATAAAAAGCTTGACTTTTTATAGCCTCAAAAAAAAATGGTTTCAAATAGAATAAAAGGTGTGTTTGATGACTGCAAGTAAGTTTTTGTTTTTTTTGGAGAGAGATTTTCATATAGCAATGCTCCAACCTTTGATGATGTATATCGATGCAGAAAAATTAGGTGAGATGCGAATCTATGCCCCATTCCACGAACAAATAAATAAACTTTTGCGTGAGAATCTACCTTTTATGATAGAGACCACTCGGGACCCTTGGTCGTGGGGACCAGACATTACTTTTATGGCAGATTTTTCCTATCAGTATGTAGAAGGGCTTGGTAAAGTGGTAAATATCGGTCACGGGACTATCTGTAAGGGGTGGTTTTTTAGTAAAAATAAGATAAGTCAGCGGGAAAATTGTGCTGACCTGATATGTGTGCCAGGGGAGATCCACAAAGAACGCTTGCAATCACAGGTGTATAAACATATCATCGTGACAGGGATGCCAAAGCTAGATGACTGCTTCAATAATTCGCTGAAAAAGGACGAACTCTACCTCAAATTTGGTTTGAATCCTGAGCAAAAGACAGTTCTGCTTGCCCCTACTTTCAATGATGAGTTTAGCATATTGCCCTATCTACAAGGGATAGATTTAGGGAAAATATTTCCAGAATATATAAACCTGATAGTGAAGCTGCATGGAGTGACCGAGGATAGTGTAAAACAGCTATTTTACAGCTTAAAATCCGACACTCGAAATGTATATATTTCAGATAGTTATGCCTCAGCAGAGGTTTTTTATGTAGCAGATATTCTGGTGTCTGATGTCTCCTCTGTTATCTATGAATTTCTTGCCCTCGAAAAGCCTGTATTATTATTTGACTCGCCTAACCAAAAGACCTATATAAATTACGATGAAAGCGATTTGGAATGGGAATTTCGTGATGTCGGCTTTCGCTTTGATGCTGTCGAAAAATTACCAAGCCTTATTTTCAAAGCCCTTACATCGAACCAGAGCTTCCTTTTTCAAAATATATCAGACAGATTTATAGGCGTAAAAGACGGAACTAGCACTGCGAAGGTGATAAAAGCTGCGCTGAACTTGGTCGATTTTCGGCAAGAGACAGAGCTAACCATTTTAACAAATAAAGACAGTGACGACCTAAGTAAAAGGTTCGGTAGCCAATACCCCATCAAGATATTGAAGACGGACAACACCTTGCAAGGCATAGTAGAGATAGTCGATAGGATAAAGACGAAATACATAGCTTATCTCGATGCTGATTGTGATTTTTCACCGCAAATAGTCACTCTGTTGCTAAACCAGATAAAACAAAATAATAAAGCAGGGATGGTGGTTCCTATGATACTGGACAACCAAATTCACCTGCAACAAGCACGCTTCCGTGTGAATATAGCAGACACCAATTTCTATCAAACGGCTATAAAGCTATCCTACTCATTTATCGGGCAAAGTGCAGAAGTGGATTACGCCCTCACCAATTGCTTTATCACCTACAAGAGCTTCTTTATGAACAGATACTTTACAGATATCCAAAACGAAAAACTCTCTACCCTTGAGCTTTTGACACACATAGCGCAAAACGGTTTTAAAGTATTATTAGCTTATGATTGCCTCGTGAATCGCAAAGAAAAAGAGGTCGTCCCATTACAAGAAGAGACTTTTGGGTATGAAGAAGCATTGCAAAAAGAACTAGACTCCATCAGTGAGCTGACAGAGGAAGAACTAAAAGAAAAAATCTATGAGAATCCCTTTAATGAGACTATCATCATAAAGCTCATACAGCATTATTACAACAAAGAACAGTGGGAACAGATCGATATCTATGCTGATATGTTAAAAGGAAATCCAAAAGCTATTTATTACGGAGCAAAAAGCCTGGAAAATCAAGATTTCACAGAAGAGGCTTTAGCAAGATTGGAGCAGATAGATTTAGACACTATATATGATAATGAGTTACTTTTGAATTGCCTGCAAACCAAAGCCAAACTACTGTTAAAGTTGCAAAGGACAGAAAATGTGCTGGCAGTGCTAGAAAAAGCATTAGAAGTGAACAGCCACAACCCCGAAACTATCCTCACACGTGCTGTATACTATTTTTCACAAGGCAGCACAGCAGAAGCTTCTGCAGACTTCGACACTATCCTAGCTGCCAACCCACACCATATAAAAGCTCTACAAGGGAAGGCTACCATAGCACAAATAGAGGACAGATTGGAAGAATCATCTGTGTATTTTGTGAAGATATTGCAGCTAGACGAGGAGAACCTCGAGGCTATAAACGGGCTGCTAAAGAATTCCTATGCACTAAAAGATTATGTAGAACTAGAAAAAGCCCTAGAGATGTATTTAAGCTACCATCCAGCTAATCTAGAAATCCTTTTCACTTTAGCAGGTGTCTGCGCTGAAATGCAGAACTATATAAAATCAAACGAACTGCTCGAAAGGATCACTATTTTTGAGCCTAACTATGTAGGTATCAAGGAACTTTTAGGTAAAATCACTCCATTTTTGCCGTTAACCCCTGAAAAGAGTATCAGAAGAAAGCTGACTTTACCGAAAAAAAAATAAGAAAATGTATCAAAAAGAGATACTATGAATTATGAAAAAAAAAAATGAAATAAAGGAGAGTATGATGAATATTTTTAAGCAGAAGAGAATTGTATTGATTACCTTGCTGCTAGTAATGTTTTATACTACCATAGCTGCCCAAAACCAGACAGTGAGAAACCTCCGTGTAGAGGATATTCCTGCTGACGACGGTAGTGGTCTCCGCGTGGTCTGGGAGCCTATCACAGATATAAATATCATATCGTACAAGATTTATAGAGGCACTTCCCGAGACACTCTATTTTACATAGGAGAAATGAATGTAAACCCAAAAGCTGGTATCAGTTCGGAAACTATGTCTTTTTATGATAAAGACTGGTCTTCATTCGTTACAC
>WRIO01000018.1 GCA_009782695.1 Candidatus Cloacimonadota bacterium | reverse complement strand
TACTATAACACATTTTTATTACAATAAAACACTTGACAAGTTAAGACAGCTTAATTTTCGTTGCATTTGGTGGAAAAACATAGATAAATGGGAGAAAATAGACATTTAAAGGACTGATATGATCATCACGGATATGAAAAAATTGAGGGCAGGCATGAGAGTCAGCCAAGAAGTAGTTACTCTAAATGGTCAAGTCATATTAGAGGCGGGCACAGAATTAAATGAAAGCAATATAAATTTTCTTTTAAAAAATGAGGTCGGATTTATAGAGATAGAAGAAGTAGCTATCGAAGATAGATACACTCAAGAGGAGTTTCGCTTGATACGCGAAGAAATAGAGGAGAAAACCAAGAAATTGTTTAAAGATTGTATAGAAGACAAGTATATGCGAGAGCTTTATAAAATAGTTTGCGAGATAAAATTCATAGAGATATTAAATGGATACTAACAGTCACTTTTTATCAGAACTTTTTATAGCTGCTATGAACTCTCAGGCGCTCGCTGTGGCAAATACCACTTTGTTGCAACTGATGCAAGCTATAGAATGCTCTGATACTCCTATCGAAAAACTCGTCTTGATCATAGAAAAAGACCCAGGTATCACTGCTGCTATGCTAAAAGCAGCTAATTCCAGCTTTTATGGTTTGTCAAAAAAGGTGGTTACTATCAAACATGCCATCACTGTGCTAGGTCTAAAGACTTTAAAAAATTTGCTTATCAGCCAATCTATCCGTAAGACATTTGTATTAGACAATGCCGAAGTGACCACCAATCTCTGGAAACATTCGTTATTTACAGCAGTTGCTGCCAAAGACATCATATCAGGTAGCCATGAAAAGCTTTCAGATCAAGCTTTTATAGCAGGACTGTTACATGATTTAGGAAAATTTATATTGTTGAACTTCCGTCCGAAAGAGATGAAAGTATTACTAAAAAAGCTGGAAGCAGACCCGCACCAATACTCTGTCAGTAGAAAAGGAGACATTTGGGGTCGACCACCAAGAGATAGGTGACTTCTTTGTCAAAAAATGGCTTTTCCCAGAATGTGTGGCAGCAGCCATACTTTACCACCACTCGCTAGAACAAGTGACAGCTCACAAAGAGATAGTGGCAGCAGTCACTCTGGCAAACAACATAGCAAAAGCTATGGAGGTAGGCAAATCTACTTCTGGTTTGGTGGAATTTTTACCTCACTGGATTTATTCCTTACTCGGCCTCGATGCCCAGCACTTCGAATATATTGTCACGCAAGCAAAAAATAAATATTTAGAATTTGCGAATTTATTAACATAATAGAGATATAAGTATGAAAAAATTTAGATTTGGAGTTGGATTTATAGATAGCTATCTAAACGATTTGCCAGAAGCAGGTGTATACCTATTCACTGAATCAAAAACGAACATACGCCATTCGTTCTTTCACCACTTCCTTTCCTACCACCTCAGCTTGGATTATTCTTGTCTATTCGTGACAGGATTTTCGTTGGCTTATGAGAATGAGATAGCCCGAAAAAAACTATTGACCCTAAATAAATATGATAACCTCACTATATTGGAGACACCGTCATATCTAAGGCAGCTAATAAATAATTCTGCTGATTTATACAAAGTGATAAATGATTTAAAGCTATATATAGAAGCACTAAACCCTACTGTAATCTTGATAGAAAATATAGAGCTGTTATTGAGTGAAAACAATATCTCACTCGATAGTAACCTTATCTCCTTGATAGTGGAATTTACCAACAAACGCAAAGTATCTGTCTTGATGGATATCAGCACTCTAAACGAGAAGAATAAAATGATCTGTCAGAGCTTTGCGAATGCCTTGTTTAAGTATGTAAAATCAGGGAAAAATGACAACTATCAGTTGATAGTGGAAAAAGGCAAGAACTTACAAAAGAAACAAAGTATCACTTTTACACTAGATAGCGACTGGACTATCATACCGCCCAATGCTCGAAACACAAACTTTTTTACCCTATATGAATGCAAGCACTTAGTGATGCCCCAAGACTCTCATGAATACGCTGTGATGTTTGCAGAAATATTCAAACGTGATGTCCCGATATTATATTATGGCACTATCGATGACCTAGAGTCTATGGATATAGATAAAAAGCATTCTATCATCTTTATCCCTGCCTGGACCCAAAGTATAAACGGGTGGCAAGCACTTCCGTTTATACGACAAAAGTTTCCTTATGTAAAAATAATATTTTCAGGATCCATCCACACACCCGCTTATCAAAAGATTCGGGCTATAAAAATGGGTGCTGATAGGTTTGTGGAATACCCTTTTGTGCAAGAAAAAGTTAGCTATGTTATGAGTGAATTGTATGAAATAGAAGAGAAGGATAGATTTAAATTTTCTCAGCACCAGATTTCTTATGTAAATGACGATTTATTAAACAAATATGCGAATATGACTATCATCAATGACTCTCTCTTTAGATTTATCAAAGAATACGCTTATAATGCCTTGCTCGAAGGTATGTCTATGAGTCTTTTTAAGTTTTATATGTATAAAGACATCACAGAAGTGCTAGGAAATTTCGTCTGTCTGAACCCGAAGCTCATATTTATCAGCTCCTATTTTGTAGAAGAAAAACCCTCTGTGCTGATGATCTATCACAACTTAGCCGAACCCGATACCAAGCAAATCTGCACACAACTAAGTGCCTTGCTTGCAAATCTCGAAGACTATAAATATGATACCTCTGAGACAGATGATGACCCTTCAAATGACAAGGAGTATTCCTCAAAGAATAACCTAAACTCTATGGTCAGAAGCATCAATTATCCATTAGATGAAGCAGATTTAGATTATATATTTGATTGGATTAGCGAATATGTATAACGTCACGAACCTATCTGTTACATTGATTGTTACACTGCTGACCTTGTTGGTTGTCCTAAATCTCTTTATGGCTGCTCGGCTGATATACAACCGTAAATTCTTTAAACGATTGGACATCAATATCAAAAAGAGCAAAAGCAACCTTAACTCTATAAAACATAATTTCTACATAAAGAACCCGATAATCATAGAACATCCCTCATATTTTAAAGTGTATAAACTGAACAAAAACTATAAACCAACCCAATTTTTTGAGATAAACCCAAATGAAAGCACTGTCTTTATAAAACAGGAAACGAATTATGATAACATTAAAAACAATTATTAAATCCACCCTTATAATAGACCAAGAAGAGTATAATAACTCAAATCTAAAAAACATTTTCCGTGAAAAATTCTTGCACTTGGATATAGTGTCGCCAGAACATGACTATATGTCTATGATAGAAAACACTAAATATGACTGTGTGATGCTCGATAGTGAACTAGCCAAAAACCAATCTACCTTTATCATAGACCAAATAAAAGGAAATTACCCCTGGATGATAGTGGTTGTTCTGCTGAAGAATAACGACTTTGAGAAGATCATCAGCTTTGTGCGGTTAGGGGTTGACGATTTTATAGTGAAACCATTTGTGTGGGACAACTTTGAGGAGCTGCTAAAACATTATTTTTTTTGATTTAAAGATTGTAGTAGGGAAAGCAAAGGGTTAGCTTCCCAAAAACAAGGAGAAAAATAATGAAAAAGTTTTTGTTTATTATGCTATCTATAGCAACTGCATTTAGTTGTGCTATCAATAAAGAAAATAGTTTTCAAGAAATCACTAAAACCGAACCCCCTGCAATTATTAAAGACTATATCCACAGTTTTACACCTACAGAAGTCGAAATAAGAGAGATAGATTTTGATGTGGAAACTATAAAACAAACATTGATTAAAGAAGAAGCTCTCGCTGACCTAGCACTGCTATATTACTTCATAAACACAGCTTATGCTGGCAAGGATTATTTTGAAAATCAGGGGGTGAATTTTGCTTCTAACTATGACAGGGCAAAGAAAAGCATAAGTGATGATACAATGACTATCGACCAGCTGAACGAAAGCCTCAGCCTGCTTTTTGAAGGTGTTTACGATGGGCATATTGCTCTTTATTACAGCGACGGAGATAATAACTATGGCAAGGTCTTTCAAAGGCATTTCTCTGAGTATTTCGCTGATGTGCTTGTCGAAAAAGCTATGGGATATGTGGTGTTAAAAAGCTCATATTCTGGACTTTCCGAAGGAGATATCATAGCTGAATATAAAAATAAACAAATCTTTTTTCCCACCCTCTCCCCCACAGGAAAAGAGCATTACCTTTTGGGTCTGCGTAGCTGGGTTCCGGTAGATAGTATGGTTATTGGTGTTCTGATTAGCAAGGAACGTGGCTATGAATATACTTCTATGTCTGTCCCTCTCCACAAAGCAAAAGAACCATCTGTCTCAGAGAATACAAAGTTTACATCGAAAGAAATAGGAACACATACAGTGGTGACTTCCACTACTTTTGCCTCTGGTGGTGATGATATTAAACTAGTCGAGACAGAAATGTATGAAGCAGGGATAAGCTTAGCTCAAAAGCCTTACTTTATTTGGAACACAGCAAAACATCAAGGCGGCGAAGTGTCTTATCTGACTTCTTTTTATAAAGGTTTAAATGACAAGGCTTATGCTGAAATGTATCGTGCCACGCTTTATTCGCCAGCTTTCAATAATTTTGTGGACAGCCAAATCCCAGCAGAGTATCATTATTTTTTCCCCGATTTAAATATAAATTCAAACCTCCGCAAGTTTGTCCTTCGGAATGATGACGAGCTTATAGGGATAAATAATGTGCCACCATCTTACGAAGGCTCTGTTTATTTGCTTACTAGCTCAAACACAGTTTCTTGCGGGGAGTTAAATGTATCTTTTGCCCGCCAAAGCCTAAAAAACATCATAGTCATCGGCACTAGCACAGCGGGAGCAGGAACTTTTTCCACTGCTTGGACATATCCTTTGCCATATTCGGGCATACAAGTCTGCTTACCAACAGATATCTCCATTGGTATCACCACAGAGAGCATTGGAAATTCTCCTGATTATTGGCTTGATAGCGATGATACTTTGTCCGAAGTCATCAAATGGTTGGACAATCCAGACACTTATATAGCTAAATAACTTTTTCATAATATTTTTACTCAATATTTAAAACTATCTATCGTAGTGGAGAGCCTCCAGCTCTCCAAATAGAACTTCAAACAAAAAGTAGCGGAGAGCCTCCGGCTCTCCATATAGAACTTCAAACATAAGGTAATGGAGAGCGGGACGCTCTCCGTTACAAAAAAAAGCGGGTGAGTTATCACCCGCTTTTATATATAGTTGCTTTATCAGAAAGACATTTTCAGAGAGAGTCTATGTGCACTAGACATAAAATCTTCTTTTAGTCTCCCCATATCTGTATAAGCATAATCGACATTAAACACAGCAGTAGTAGAAGCAAATTTCACTCCGAAACCGCCGGACCAGGTAGCTGCATCATAGCCTATCTGATATCCTGCCCTTAGAAACATAGTTTTCATACATTTATATTCTGTTCCCAAATTCCATGTCTCTTTTCTATCCACGCAATTGTCCAGCTGCACAGAGGCAATCAAGTAAGAGGAATCGTCATCTTCTCTATATAAATCGCCTGCTACACCCAGTGAGAAATTGAGTGGTATTTGAAAAGCAGTTCCCAGCTTACTTTTGTTTAAGTTAAAGGGATCATAAGGCTCTTCGTCGATGGGGTTTTCGGTTTTGTTATCTACTTGATACTGCACTTCCGGACCAAAGTTACGAAGTGACATACCGATGATGATATTTCGATACATAGTATTATATAATGTCCCGAAATCAAAGGAGTAGCTGTTTATATTTTCATCGGCGATATCCTCTCGCAAGTATTTACCTGTGACACCAAACGAAAACTTGTCAGTGAAAGCGTTCGCATAAGTGACACCAGCAGCTAGGTCTGTGAAGTAGAATTTTCTACCAGTGGGTCCAAAACTCGGTTCTGTAGTTTCTTCCATCTCATCCGTGTAGAAAAATGAAGTGAATATAGCGAAATATCCATAATCATTGACAGTAGATACAGCTAGAAACTCGTGATAAGTGTCTGCAACCCAGTTTGTGTGCGACAAAAATATTTGTTTCTTGTCATTTAACGCTAGACCTGCAGGATTCCAATATACCGAAGATATGTCATCTGTGACAGCAGTATAAGCTTCTCCCATACCTATAGCTCTGGCGTCTATGCCTAGCTTCAAGAATTGGAGAGAGGCTGTGCCTGTCTTTGGAAATACTTTGCCGAAAAGTGATATATTTAGCAAAATAAACACAGTGAGTGATAATATTATCTTTTTCATTTTTTCCTCCTACCTGATTATAGCAAACTTGCCGACTTTTACATCACCTGTATCACGACATTTTACAGAGTAGAAATACAGCCCGCTGGCTACCACTTGGTTATTTTTTGATAACATTTTCCAGGGATGTATCCCGCTAGCAGCTTTTGCTTTTCCTGATTCCTTGCTAGCTGTAATCACATCGTGAATGTTATATGGTAAGCCGCTTGTTTTTAGGTCAAACTCGTCCACTAAATTGCCCTCTCCGTCATAATTCCTGCCATTGGTAGTATAATGCTCGAACTCATCTACGAGATCACCTGCCAGGGTGAAAATCTGCACATTGCATCTTTCGGGAAGGTTCACAAACCATAGTCTGCGACCTTTGTCTCCGATAGTATCGCCTGTAATCACGCCATCAAAAGCACTTTTTCCTCTATAAGGATTTGGTACTACATAGATATTGTCCATTTTCTTTTTGGCAAGAGGCCCGGGGAAGAAAACTCGTAGGTTCGCATCTTTGCCTGATTCCAGAGGACCTAAATTCTTTGAAGGCATTCCTCTATCAAAGGCAGACACAGACACATAATACTCATGACCTTTGGGTAGATTGTTTATTTCATAGCGGTAATACCTTCTGGAATATCTATCTTGCCATATGACATCACCTTCTACGCTATTGTCATAATCTATCACTTTATTTTGCCCAAGGTGACCTCGAAATGGCATCACTATGTCATCGACAAGCTCTAAATACAATTGTTCTGCTTTTAGCTTGTCTCCTGGATAAAGATCGTATAGATCAGGGTGCATATATATCAATCTGTTCTGATCTTTTTGGTAATCTGTCAGATAATTTACGACCTCACCATCTACGATGAATTGTTCTGTAAAGCGCGGATCTTCTTTTGCAGATTGAAAATCAATGATCTTATAAAGGGGTTTTCCATATACAGATACTGTTCTATCTCTCAAATATCTATCTTTTATAGATATTAGAGTATAATCTATATCTTGCATATAATACCCATCGAATATGCCACCTTCACTAATGTGCTCGTCTTGAATGATGGTTTCATCGGGTAAACCTGTCCTATAACCTGTGTCACCACCCATAGTCGGGTAATTTGTAACATGCTGATTTACTTCATAATCCAGATCATCCTGTGTGGTGTCTTTTTTGTCCCATCTATCCAGTGAAATCCAGCCATCTCTATCACCGCGACCTGATCGACCCCAGATGATATACCCTTGAAAGTCGTGTTGCAATCTAAAAGAAGTATATGGATTTATTGTGGCATTTGGCAGGGTATTTGTTTCTGTCATCCTAAACTGTTCAGGTATTTCAGACATGCTATTGTATAATTCACCAAAATTGGCAACCATAGGATCGCTATCGTAGCCAGCATAAGATGGGTTTGTGCTCCAGCCGTCTGTTCCCTTTGGTATGATCATATTGTCCATAGAAAATTCTGAACGGTTTTCCCAGAATAAATCAAGGCTAATTCTATTTGGAGATTTCTCTCGTAATTCGGCAAACATACGTGGAAACTGTGGTGGTTCTGGCGGTTCATAATGTGGGAACGTATCGGGCAGTATTACTGTGGTTAGTTGTTGTGGTTTGCTGTATATTTCTGTTGCCCACATTGCAGATTCCTTTAGTTCTTCTATATCATCACCAGGGAATATGGCTATCACTATTTTCATAGTTTCATAAGGTTTTAAGTTCCATACATCATCTCTTTCGGGGTTGTTATAGCCATTTATTTGCTCTGGACCTCTGTTCTCATTTTTACCGTAGAAACCAAATAAAAATCGAGTATCTTCTGCTCTATCTTGTTCAAACCATTTTGTTTCGTTTAGTTCTGCAAGTTCTTTTAGAGACTGATACTCTGCAGGGTTTACTCCACTAAGCATCCAATATTTTTCGTTGGCTGTTTTTTTATTTTGATAAGGTGGAGAAAACTGCTGTGGGTGTGAATCTAAAGGTCCGTCGCCGACCTTCCAGAACCAGCAAGCAAATTGCAAAGAATCTGGATCAGGTGTGCAGACACGAGCTCCTATAAAGCCGGGAGCCAGTCCGTCGCCAGAGCCATCGCGAGAATAGGCAAATTCAAAGCCTTTACCTGCTACATAGCCAGATTTGTCATCTTTTGCTATGACAGAACCTCCGAAAGCTTGAGGACCGATATCGCAGTCCATATAGATACCCATTACACAGTCGTAGAGTATTTCATCTTTATTCATATTTGTGATATTAAATTCTACATAGACTAAATTTTTAATATAGTCATAAGACCATTGATAGCTCATCTGTCGCACCCGCACTTTCAGTGGGATATGGGTAGATGATCCTGCTGAAGAGCCATAAGAACGCTGACCTGCTGTGCCGAAGGGACTATAATCATAATAATAAGATATATAATCTTGTTCAGATACAGGGGCACCATCTTCGTCTATCAAGCCGTCTCCATCATCATCAAAGCTAGCTGTAAAATTAAACATAGTGGAAGGGTCATCATAGCTGAGATCATAAAATCCCAAAGGATACCAGATCCGCTCATTCTCCATAATCACTGCTGTTCCTGCTGCACCTTCTTCTTTTATAAATTTACCAGAAAACTGGCTAAAAACGAAAGGCAGCGCATAAGGATGTGAACGTGGTTCGGTAGGATATCCTGCGCCGATTTTACGGAAGGGAAAAGTCCTACCCACCGGGTCCTCATCTATCAAACCGTCACCGTCATCATCGTTGGTCCTTCTCTGACTCCGTGTGGATTGGGTCACCACCACATCAGTAGGACTATTCATAGAGTAGCCGGGAGTGTTCATTTCTTTTGTATACCATGCTGGTAAAAATTCATATAGAGATTTATCTCCGTCAAAACCTACTGTTACCAATGTATCAACCACAGCACGCATTGAGGGCAGCCAACGCTCATCTTCGTCTGTGATCAGGACATAATCTGAAGGAGCTGTGCCTGCTACAGGGGGGAATTCCAACCAATACAACAATTTACCATCAGCATTTTTCCTTTCTTTTTTGGCACCAAACCACAATGCCCCTTGGTAGAGGTAGTCTACACCGCTACCGCCAGGGTATTCTAATGAAGGCCACTCAGGATTTGCACCAGAACCATGACCAAAAAAGCCATAATTACTGACACGGAGCCAGATATTTCCGACATTATGCCAATGTTGTAGGTCTAAGCTTTTCGAGGCTTCTACTTCACCTTCGACCATCTTTGCAGATAATAATGAAATCATCATCAAGCAAATCACAAATAGAACTAATATTTTTAATTTCGAAAATTTCACTACTTATCCTCCTTTATATTTTTTTATTTTATTTATCTTTATGGGACACTAGTCTATTCAGACTTCGGTCCTGTGTTCATCTAATTTAGAGTGAAATTTATGGGTTGTTTTACCCAGCAAGCTACAGGGTTCCCGCCACTTTCTGCTGGCTGATATTGCCATTTTCTCACTGCTAATATTGCTGCTTCATCGAGTCCACCAGGTCCTGGCATCAGTGACTGAAACACTTCTATCGCTCCTATCGAGCCGTCTATCAATACCTCTATATCGAGTATCACAACGCCAGTGA
>WRIO01000017.1 GCA_009782695.1 Candidatus Cloacimonadota bacterium | reverse complement strand
TGCGGTGCACACCACTATTAGTAACTCACAACGAAGTTGTGTTGTCACTTGTAATTAGTAACTCCAACGAAGTTGGACTAGCACACCACTATTTCTAATTTCTAATTTCTAATTTACTCCCCCCTCCCTCTCATGGAAAATATTTCCTATCCCCGCAAAGCACCTTCCACCCTGTAAACCCTTTCCCAACCTCTATCTTTTATAGGTAGGCACGGCTATCTCACCCTTTGGCACAAGCCTTGCATTTAAGCAGGTATATTTTAAAACACGAAGGAGTGATAAATGAAAAAGATAATATTTATTTTGGTGACGATAGTAGCTATCAGCTCACTTTCGGCTCAGATCAGGGTCGGGGACATCAGCAAGATCAGCGGTGCAGACAGCAAACAGTTAGTCGGATACGGTCTGGTAAACGGTTTGCAACGCACAGGTGATTCGCCTGCCTCGAAGGTGACCATCCAGTCGCTAAATAATATGTATGAGCATTTTGGTTTGTCTGTGCCAGAAAACGGCATCACTCCGCGCAATACAGCAGCAGTCATGGTGACAGCTATCATGCCCGCCTTTGCGAGTGTCGGCAGTAGCTTCGACATCGTCGTTTCTGCTGTGGGCGACGCCAGTAGCCTCGAAGGTGGCGTGCTTTTACCGACTGTTCTGGTCGATGCCACAGACAATAAAAGATATGCGATAGCACAAGGACCCGTCTCCATAGGCGGTTTCAATGAAGAGATACGCGGAGGAAATACCAAAATCCGCAAAAACTATACAAACACAGGACGTATCCCAAACGGAGCGATGGTCGAGAACACAAACGTAAATATCTTGGTAGAAGAAGGCGAGATCCGCCTGCTGCTCCACCAAGCTGATTTTACCACCGCAGAGAGGGTTACCACCGCTATAAACACCTTGCACAATATGCGTATCGCTACAGCTGAAAACGCTTCTAACATCACTATCTTGATACCGGACTTTGTTACGCTAAACAACAGCTTAAATAGCTTTATATCAGACATCCAAAACCTGGAAGTTACACCCCAGCAAGCAGCCCGTATAGTGATAAACGAGCGCACAGGCACCATCGTGGCTGGCGGTAATGTCCGCATATCAGAGGTAGCGATAGCTCATGGAAATTTAGTAATAAAGGTGCGCGACACCCAAGCACTAAATCTGGGACCATACAGCCTGGACATGCTGCTGGACAACGAGATATCAGCCCGTGAACAAACCCGCGTGTTTACTATGGAAGCTGCCACAGTGGGTGAGCTAGCCCAAGCATTAAACGCTATAAAAGTGACCCCTCGCGATATGATATCTATATTCCAGTCACTAAAAGAAGCCGGCGCCTTGATGGCAGAGCTACGAATCATCTAAGGAGCGAAAAATGGATAATATAATAAACATAAATAATACAACCGAAACCTTTGCAGAAAATGACTCACGCAAGGTAAACAGACTGCGACAGCATCTGACCCTCGGCACTACCATAGATAGCGGTGAAAAAGCAGCGAAAGCTGCCACCGACTTCGAGGCTATGCTGATCAAACAAATGCTCACCAGCATGACAAAATCGCTCGACGGAGAAGGATTTTTCGGGTCAGGTGCTGGCAGTAACTTATACCAAGATATGTTTATAAATGAAGTAGCTCAGAATATGGCTAGCAATCAGTCTTTTGGTCTTGCTCAGCAGATACTGCAGCAGGTCGACCCAGAGGCTATCCCGCACTTAAAAAATCAACGTAAAGTAGAAATAAAAGAGGAAAAATATACACAAATGGCAGAAGTAAAACGCAATAACACACACTCAAATACCATAAAAAAGGCAGCTATGGATGTGATAGCTCTGCAAAACGGGGCGAGGGTAATGACCACCCCACCAGCAGAGTCAGACACTCCTGCCACGCCTACACCCGCACCAGCACCCGCTCCCGCACCTGTGAAGGAAGCGAAACTCACAGCACAAGTGGTCACCCAGCCGAAAACTTTGATGACCAGACTGCAGAATTATGACCATATCATAGATAAGGCAGCTGAGAAATATAACATCGACAAAAGCGTGATAAAGGCTGTGATAGCCCAAGAAAGCTATGGAAACCCAAAGGCTGTGTCACCCGTCGGTGCAAAAGGACTTATGCAGCTGATGGACGGTACTGCTAGTGATCTGGGAGTAAAGAACTCTTTCGACCCAGAACAAAATATCATGGGTGGCACCCGCTATCTACGGGATATGTTAAACCGATTTGGCGATATGGATCTGGCTCTGGCTGCTTATAACGCAGGACCTGGAAACGTCCGAAAATACAACGGTATACCCCCATTTAAAGAGACACAAAATTATATAAAAAAGGTAACAAATTATGCAAACACATTATAAGCCAAACACCACCAAGTCCGAAGTGAGCTGCAGCAGTCAGTTCGGCACAATAGTTAGCTTGCAGACCCCTATCTGTAATAGCTACCACCTCAGTAGTAATGACAAGAATAGCACTTCCCAAAAAGCAAGTGCTAGCAAAAAGTCTAAATAAAAAATAACAAGGAAGTAAAAATGGAAAATTTGATCAATGATTTCTTTAAAAGCTGGCAGATAGAGATAGCCGCTTATCAAGAAGTGCTGATATGCCTGACAGACCAGAAAAAGGCCCTGATAGAATGGGATATTCAGCAGTTCCAAAAGATTAGTGGGCAAACTGCTACCAATATCAGCAGAGCACACCGCCGCACTTATGCTAGGAACGACCTGCTGGAATCACTATACTTGATGATGAACCTCGATCTGGGGACAAACAACCTAAAGACGCTGAGCAAAGTCTTTATCGAGCAGGAATACGCAGAGAAAGCTGAGATACTGTTCCGTAGCTTTTCAAATACACTGCGGGCTATCGACAAGCTTTCAGCAGAGAACAAAGAGCTGATAAAGACAGGGCTGGAGCTAGTGGGTGAGAACCTGGAGATGCTAGCAGACTTTTTGGATAGAGACAAGATTTATAGCCACATAGGCAAGATGGCTACGCAAAAGCGAAGCCCACTACTTCTCAATACCTTGATGTAGAGGGAGACCCACAAGGAGTATACATTATGTTTAGTATGTTGTCGATAGGTAAGAAAGCAGTAGCTGCCGCTGAAAAACAGCTCGAAGTGACTGGTCATAATATCTCAAATGTAAACACACCCGGTTACAGCAGACAGCGTGTGGTGCAAGAAGCTGCATATCCAGTGGAAGCACAATGGGCGAATATCGGCATGGGGGTAGATCTGGTGCGTATAGAACGGATGAGAGACATTTACCTAGACCATGAGTTTCGCAACCAAAACGGTCACACAGGCTACTGGAACAGCATGAGTAAAAACCTGCAAGAGCTGGAAAAGAATGTGATAGAGACCTCTGAATACGGTATCCACCAAATGATAAATCAGTTCTTTAACTCATGGGAAACACTGTCGAATAACCCGTTTAGCACTATCCACAGGCAAGAGCTGGTGGCTAGCACTCAGCACATGACAGATAGCCTGCAAACTCTTTATCGCTCGATAGATAGGAAGATAGACGATGTAAAAATGCAGATGACCGACGCTGTGAACCGCATAAATCAGATCAGCAAGGAGCTCAGCACCACCCTAAACGCTATCTCCATGCACAAAGCCACAGGAGCAGATATAAACGATATGCTAGACTCCTATGACCTGCTGCTCGACGAGCTTTCCGGCTATGGCAATATCAAGGTGGTGGACAGAGAAAATGGCACTATCAGCGTATATTTCGGCACAGTGGAGCTCGTGCGAAACAACGAGCCACAGCAATTGCAGATAGAAGATAGGATAAACTCTATGACTGGGCAGATGGAATACTTCATCAGTTGGGACAATATCAAAAACGATGTAAACGGCTTCAGCGGACTTACATCAGGGTCACTAAAAGCTATGTATGACCTAAAAGATGTGATCTTGCCGGGCTACAAACAAAAGCTAGATGACTTTGCAGTGCAGATAGCTCGAGAGGTAAATGCTATCCATTTTGAAGGGTATTCGAACTTCTCCCCCACCACAAACAGAGGGTTTTTCTTTAACCCGAAGACCACAGGGGTGATGGACTTCCGTCTATCGCACGAAGTGCTAGCAAACCCTGACTTCATAGCTGCTTCGTTGACAGGTGCTTCCGGTGACAATCAGATAGCACTGCGTATCACGGACCTGCGTTTGGCAAAGGTTTTTGGCGGACAAACTATCACAGAAAGCTTTGCTGATATAGTTTACAATGTCGGTAGCGATGTGAAGTTAGCGGTTAGCAGTGAAGCCCGTTCTGCTATGCTGTCGAACCAGACAGACAATTTCCGCGAAAGTGTAAAAGGCGTGTCTATAAACGAAGAGACCGCGAATCTGATGCAATATCAGCAGTCATATCAGGCAGCAGCGAAGATCATAGCTGTGGCAGATGATATGCTAAAAGTGATCTTAGGGCTAGTCAGATGATCAAGCAAGAAAAAGATAAAAAAATTACAGAAGCAGAAATCTCCGATTTCCTTTTGTCATACAGCGACAAGCTGTATAATCTGCAATACGATTTAGACACAAAGCAACCGGTGATTTCTGAAAAACAAATAAGGACCAGGGAAGGTAAATTATGTTAGTATTAACTCGAAAATCTGGTGAAGCTATATGTATAGGCGACGAGATAGAATTAGTGATCACAGAGATCACCAAAGGCTCTGTCCGAGTAGGTATCAAAGCCCCAAAAGACACTCTCGTTTATCGTAAAGAAGTATATGATAGGATACTTCTCGAAAACCAAGAAGCTTCACATACCGTGATAGAAAATTCTCAGCTTATCGATTTGAACGCGTTGATCAGTAAGCGAATCAGCAAACATCCATAAGGAAAAAAAGGAGTAGTAAAATGCGCGTAACTACAAACACTATGATGCAAGGGCTGGTAAACCAAGTGGGCAGAAATATGGCTGAATATCATAAATACAACGAAATGATAGCCAACGAACGCCGAATAAATAAGCCACAAGACGACCCACTCGGACTGGCAACTGCTATCCGGCATTACGGCAATGCAACAGCTTATGAGCAGTATGAAAAGAACATCCGCGACGCCTCGGAATACCTGCGTCAAGCTGATAGCACGTTAAATAATATAAACGACCTGCTGTCACGAGCCCGCGAAATAGCCGAAGGTGTCGCCACAGAGACGGCTAGCGTCATCGAAAAAGAGATAGCTGCTGCCCAGATACAAGAGCTGATAAACGAAGCTATCGGCTATGCAAATACCAAAGTCCGTGACAGATACCTTTTCGCAGGGACACTCGGTGAAAATCAAGCTTATTCTCTCGGTGGAAAGATACTTACTCCACTCGCCTCTACAAACAATCTTTATGATAATATAGTGGAGGCAGGAGGCTCGTATGAAGGCACAGCCGAATTTATCGTGAGATTTACCAGAGAAGGTTTTGCTGCAGACCCCTCACATCTAGACCCACCTGCTATGTATCAGATCTCCAGCGACGGAGGGCTCACCTGGAGCGACCCCCAAGAGATGACAAACCTCACTATCAATATAGTTGACTCCGACGGCAATGACACAAGTCTCACTATGAGATTCCAGCCAGAAAAATTAGGCGAAGGAGACGAATTTCGCTTGCAGATAGTTAGCGGGAAATATATGGGTAACTCAGATCCGATAGAGTTCAACAACAATATGTATAGCCGTGTCCTGACCAATGTCACCGGGCAGAGCCTTTTCGAAGATACCCTGTTTTTTGATAAACTTTATCAGCTAAAAAACGCATGTGAACACGGAAATGGATTAGAGATACAAGAAGCTCTGGGACACTTCAACAAATTGCAAACCGATATGCAAACTATGGTCACTTCTATGGGATTGGAGCTGAATAGGTTAGAGATAACCAAAAGCAACCTAACCTCGCTAAAAGAGAACGTCCTAGATAGTATCCAAGGCATAGAAAAGGTCGATGTGGTCGATGTCCTCACCATGTTCGGTATGGCAGAAAACGCCTTGAATTCGTCTATATCAGCACTCGGGAAGGTGTTCCCAGTCAGCCTGATGAACTACTTGTAAATAAATAATAAATTATAAATATAAGGAGAAGAAAAATGAAAGTAAAGACTTCAAACTTCGGCGAAATTGAATTAAATGAAGATACATTTATCACTTTCCCCACTGGGATCTTGGGATTCCCAAACTACAAAAAATACGCTATCATCGATGTGGACGAAAACTCGCCCCTCAAATGGTTGCAATCGGTCGAAGAGCCTGCTATTTCTTTTGTGATCACAGACCCTAGCTTGTTTTATCCAGGCTACTCTGTCGACGCATGGAAGAATGATCTGGCAGATATCGAAATCGATGAAGCAACAGACGCTATCGTCCTGATCATCGTTACTGTTCCCACAGAACCTGCTTTGATGACCGGAAACCTAAAAGGTCCTATCCTCATCAATGCCAAAACAAGACTTGCAAAACAACTTATCATCGACAATCCAGACTACGATATCAAGTTCCGTCTGCTGCCCGATGACCTCCTAAAGCAAGCTATCTAACGTCGCCTAAAAGCTAAAGAAAGGATTCTTGCCGCTAATAGCGGTTTTCCCAGGGAAGGGAAGGCGACAAGGTAAATTAGAAATTAGAAATTAGAAATGCCGTGTGCTACGCACGGATGAAAGCACTTCGTGCAGTTGAGGAGCTTCGCTCCTTGAAAGTTAATATAAACACATCGTTCCACCTTCTGTGGAGCAGACATATCATCCACATCATTTTATCCCCAAGCCTTCCGCAAGCCCATTATTTTTCATAGGGAACACCCTTGCAAACTCTTTCCGTCATTCTGAGCGAATTGAAGAATCCAGATATTCCCATCAAATTTTAGTAGGGAACACCCCTGCAACCTCTTACCGTCATTCTGAACGAAGTGAAGAACCCAGTATAATATTTATAGTCTGCAGGACACCACCACTAGTAACTCCGCCGAAGGTGGTTGTAACTTCTGCGAAGCAGGTATATCCGTGCGGAGCACACCTTAATTCTAATTTCTAATTTTACAAGCTATCTCATACCCCAGACTTACTATCACTTTCAGTGTCTCCATAGCTGTGTTTCGGTCGTATTCTTTTTCAGAATCAGACAGCTCTTCATAAGGCACTAAACAAGGGTGCTTTTTATTTGCGTCGTCCCTAGTAGCACCATAGCTCCAACCTTCTTTTATCCTGCCAACCGCCCACACATCATGGGTGTTTTTCGCTAATGTCTCGCATAAAGCCAGTATCTCAGGGCTGAGATTTATATCATTTGTGGATATCGGTTTCGGTGTGTACATTTTTTTCTCCAGTGGTATTGTATTGTATAAAAGCTATTATATCATCTACTAAACTTCGGCAAATCTGTCTTTTTTAGCCATTCCATACTCACTCGCAAGGTATTCAACCATTCATCTATCACTATTTTTTCAGCAAAAGTATGCTGTGCATAATACCCGACAGAAAGGTTTACTCCACAGATTTTGTCTGCTAATGTGCAAATATCTGTAAAAGAGGACTCTCCAGCATCGATATATTTTGTCTCTTTTTTTATATATTTTTTAAATTCTGGTGTTCCTACTTTGTAACACTTAAAGTCCTTTGCATTCATCCTGTCAAACTCCACCATAAACTGAAAATTGTTTATCTCGTCAAATATCTCTTTGCACTCATTTTTCATATAGTTTGCTCCTATCTGACCATGCTCCTCACCATCAGTGATCACCACTGCATGACCCAAAGCCTTGTGCAAAATATAAGCCATAGCGCAACCAGCACGGTCATCAGCACCCAATATAGCATTCCTATCTCTGTTTCGTATCTCCTTCTCAGTCACTACTAGAGCTGTTTTCGTATCTGTCTCCATACCCACCACATCGGCATGAGCAACCAGAACTACATTATTTTCCTTTCTGGTCGGAGGTATATACACAAACCTTTCGCTGTCACCCTTGCCCTCATATATATTTACTTTAAACTCATTACTGAACTTCTCTAGCACCGGCAATGCTATATGAGGCATCTCTAAAAATTCTAGAAGAATATCTGTATATCCTTTACTTGAATCCATGTCTAATAAACTCATATCTATTTTTATGCTCCTTTTTGTTTTTTAGGATATTTTTATAGTCACATAACTATCCGCAGCATCAGTAGTGTCACCATCAGCGTAGGTGTCGCCACGCATAGCCCATCTCCCACAAATTTACTAAATGTAAAATCTATGTTTTTCGTTCGTAAAATTCCTAACCACATCACCCCTGCCAACGCCCCAATAGGGGTCAGATATGCACCTATGTTTGAGCCTATGATCGAGGCATAAATAGCTGTCATATCAGCAGACCCAGAAAGCACAGCTGAAAATAGCACACTCATGGGGATATTGTTTATCAAATTCGCACACAAGGTCGAGCCTACCCCATAAGTGAATAAGGTATTGCCCGAATTTAAAAAAGAAGCTACTTTTAAGGTAAAACCACTATTTTCTAATGATATGACTATAATAAACATAGATATAACCAATGGGATCACCTCCCACGGCGTTCTGTAAAGTGTGTGGAGCAGTTCTGTAGGTTTTCTATGCTTTACTGCCGATATAGCTAGTATCCCAAAAAGCAATGCGACCAGGCTGACCACAGAAATCTTCCACATTTGCACTTGTATAAAACCCGAGATAGACAGCAGTATAGTGCATATAGCTAGCACCACTAATCCATAAACAAGCAACAATTTTTGCTCTATAACTACATTTTCTGCAGCCACCTTTATTTCTGTTTGTAAGGATTTACGAAATAGCAGGTATAATACTAAAAACGCAGAGAATATAGCGAAAGTAACAGGTATAGCCATGACTTTGACATAGCTGAAGAAGTCTATCCCTGCCATAGTAGCAATATAGATATTCGTGGGGTTTCCTATTATCAAGAACATACTCGCAGTGTTTGCTGCCACAAATTCTGCTACTAAATATGGGATAGGATTTATGCTCGTGTTTTTTGCAAAATAACAAATAAAAGGGGTGAATGTGAGGATAATCACATCATTTGAGGTAAAAATCGTGAGGATGGACACCATAGCATAAAGTATGGCAAAGAGCCTCAGTTGACTGCCACCACAGTGCTGCACAGCTATGTTTGCTAGGTATCTGAAAAAGCCCAAATTGTCTAAATAAATCGACAGTAGCGTCATAGACAAAAATAAAGCAAGTATTTTTAAAGGATTTATATCGGATTTAGCCGTTAACTCGCCTAATACTTCCGAGCAGGGCATAGCCCCCCAAAAGAGTAATGCTATAGCCCCCAACAAGGCAGGCAGATAAAAGATACTTAAATCATAATCTCTGATCCTCACCTGTGGTTTGAGCAGAGCCAGTATCACTGTGCCACCGCAGGCAAGTAGGGAAATGGCATAAGTGAACATCCTATCTTTTTGTTTTTATCCCTTTTTCGGTGCAGTATTTATCTATCGGAGAACCTTCACTGCATATCACTACTAACTCAAATTTCTCATTTTTCCATATACCAAATGAGCAGCCTCGAAAGATTCCCCACCCGATTTCTTTCACAGTATCAGGGACGACTATTTCTTTTAGGTTTGTGCAATTCCGAAAGCACATATCCTCTATCTTTACCACACTGTCAGAAATCTCTATCCGCTCTATGTTTTGGCAGTCATAAAAAGCTCCTTCCCCCAGTTCGACTAAACTATCTGTGATAGTGATAGATTTTAAGTTTTGGCAGCCAAAAAAGGCGTAATCAGAGACACGCATTACACTGTCTGGTATCTCATAAGATTCGGCTAGTAATTTCGGAGGATAAACCAAAAGTTCGCTTTTATTCTTTGTAAATAAAACATTTCCGGTTGACCTATAATATCTATTTTTGGGGTTGACTTCTAGCTTGGTTAGCTCTTTACAGCCTTTAAATGCACCTCCGCCTATCTGTGCTATCGACTGTGGAATGCTGATCATCTGCAAAGAAGTGCAGTATTGAAAAGCATTTTTTCCTATTTTATTTAGATTGTCATTGAGTATGATTGTTCGCAACCTCTTACAATTCGAGAAAGCAAAATCATTTATTTTTATCGTCTTGGGGGGTATCCTTATTTCTGTCAAACTGTCACAATCTGCAAAGGCACTTTCACCGATGATAGTGACACTCGCTGGCAGGTTTATGGAGGACAATGATTTACAGCTATTAAAGACACCATTGTTCACTTCCGCAAAACCCTCTGGGAAAGTGATGTTTTTTAGTT
>WRIO01000016.1 GCA_009782695.1 Candidatus Cloacimonadota bacterium | reverse complement strand
AGAACACATCCGCATCCATAAGATACCGGGCTTTATGCACTCTTACACCAGCGTAAATTATATATCCTCTCATGCAGGAAACGAAGATCTAAAGGTTCTGCCCGTTCCTGAAAATATTTATAGCTTGCAATACGGAGCTATCTCACACAATATAGATATCATAGAGAGCTTTGACGCCTATATGAGTAGTATAGAAGATAGTGGACTTTACAAAAACATATGGGATATATGGTTTGACATCACTCGCGATTCCGAAGCGCCCCTACCAGAGTTCACCAGCAGTGGCTCAAAAGGGAGTCTAAAAGTGGCTATCTGCACAGACACAGCACCTTTCGTCTATGTGGGGAATGATGGCATTTATAAAGGCTTCTGTATCGACCTTTTAAAAAGCTACGCCGCACATATAGATAAAAGCGTGCAGTATTTGGATGTGGATACAAAAGAATTGATTCCGTATGTGGAAAACAAAAAAGCAGATTTTGGTATCTCCAATATACCTATCATAGAATATCCCGGACGAAAAATACTATATTCAAAACCTATCTATGAAGACAAACAGGGCATTTTGATTTTGCGGAGTGAACAGGAAAACCCTCAAAATATGAGTGCTCAAGACAATAAAGGCGTGTAATACTACTCCTCTAAAAATAAAAAAAGTAGCCTTGCTCGGATTCACAAGGCTACTCCAAGGAGAATGGCGGGAGAGACGAGGCTCGAACTCGCGGCCTTCTGCGTGACAGGCAGACGTTCTGACCAACTGAACTACTCCCCCGCAAATGTTTACAAAAAAAAAACAATAGCACACTACTAACAAGTATGAGATCATATCTTTTTTAATACTAATAACAATGCCATTTTTTTTAAATAGGTTTTTTTGTCAAGAGAAAAATCAAAAAAATAAAAAAAATATATTTGCAAAATAAAACAAGGGGATTTTAACAGCTCTGCGCTACGAATTATAACGAAGATATATTTCTAGTTACCGTCACGATGTTCTGTAAACATTTATCGTAGGGAAGGGTTACCAAACCCTTCCCCAGTTTCCGTGCGAAGCACACCTGCTAGCTCCCTTAGGAGCGACATATCGGTAGGCTAATATGAACCTTCTTTTGTTTTTTCTAAGCAATTACTCTTAATACAAAAAAAACTTGACTAAAAACACTTAAAAAAAAAAATAGCACTTATTATAAAAAATTTGGAGAAATAAATGGACCATTTTTTGACAGAAGAGCAAAAAGAATTAAGAGAACTAGCCCGTCGTATCGCCATCGACAAGATGAAGCCTGTGCGGGAGAAATATGATGAAGAGGGGATATTCCCTTGGGATATAGTAGAAGTAATGGCAAAGTCAGATTTATTTGCCGTAATGGTGCCAGAGGAGTATGGCGGTTTGAGCGGCAAGGTGACCGATTTGATAGTGGTGACCGAAGAGCTTTGCAAGGTCGATGCTGGTATCAGTTTGGCTTTCGGGGCGACAGGTTTGGGCTTGTATCCGATACTGCTCAGCGGTTCAGAAGTGCAAAAACAGAAGTATTTACCTATCATAGCCGAGGGGAAAAAACTAGCAGCTTTTGGTATCACCGAAGCAAATGCCGGCTCTGACGCTGGTAATATGCAGACCACAGCCACCAAAGACGGTGATTTTTATGTGTTAAACGGCACAAAGCAGTGGATTACGAATGGGGGAGAGGCGGAAATATACACTATCTTTGCTATGACCGACAAAACAAAAGGTGCTCGCGGCTGCTCCTGTTTTATAGTAGAAAAAGGCACTCCTGGTTTTAGTTTTGACAAAAAAGAAAACAAGATGGGTATCCGTGCTTCTGCCACAAGAGAACTGATTTTTGAGGATTGCAAAGTGCCAAAAGAAAACCTCATAAGCAGTGAAGGTCTGGGGCTGATCATAGCTGCCCGCACCTTTGATAAATCTCGCCCGATGGTAGCAGCGCAAGCTATTGGCATAGCGATGGGTGCTTTGGAAGAGGCGACAAAATATGTAAAAGAGCGTGAACAGTTTGGTTCACCTGTTGCGTCGTTCCAAGGGGTGCAATTTATGCTGGCAGATATGGCTACGCAAATCGAAGCCGCTCGTGCACTAATTTATAATACAGCAAAAATGATAGACGACGGGGTAAAGAACTACTCGAAATGGTCTGCTATGTGTAAATACTATGCCTCCGATGTGGCTATGCAAGTAACCACAGATGCCGTGCAACTGCTTGGTGGCTACGGTTATATGAAAGAATATCCTGTGGAAAAGATGATGCGTGATGCGAAGATAATGCAGATTTACGAGGGGACAAACCAGATACAGAGGCGAAATGTTGCCATGGCTCTGCTAAAGGAATATTAAACTATGAAACTATATATCTATACATTTTGTTTGGCGATGTGTTTACTACTGCCGTTGACCTTGCCTGCCGCCTGGCTAAACAATGTAGAATATCAGGTTATGCAGAGAGACGGCACAGAGATAGACCTGCTGACTACTGGTGATGAATACTATCACTGGGTGCACGATGAAAAAGACTTTACTATAGTCCTGGACGATAAATCTGGTGACTGGTGCTGGGCAGTGGGAACTAGTGATGGTGGTATCACTTCGAGCGGCTATCCCATACACCTAGTCTCCCCAGAAAGTGTGGGTATAGAGCCAAAGATAAATATATCAGAGCAGAAATATGCCGAAAAAAGAGAATATAGGCAGAGCGTGCTAAATGATAGTCCTTCTCGCACTCCCTCGCTGGGCGTGGTGCAAAATATAGTGATATTTATTCGATTTTCAGACCAGTCCGAATTTACTCACACAGTTAGCTATTATGACACTATGTGCAATGCGGCTGGTGCAGGTGTAGATTCTCAATATCAGTATTATTGGGATGCCTCTTATGAGCAGTTCGAGGTCTTTTCAAACTTTTACCCGATAGCACCCGGAACTACTGTAATATCTTACCAATCGACCCACCCTCGTGGCTATTGCTCGCCATATCACCCCAATAACAATCCTGGTGGATACACTACCGAAAATCAAGGCTTTGAGCGTCTACACGAGATATTGGGGGCGGCTATAGTTTTTATAGCCAATGAAGTGCCAGCTTCTTTGGTGATAGATGCCGACGGAGACAACCGGATAGATAATATATGCTTTATCCTGCGGGGACACACCGATGGCTGGTCTGATGTGCTCTGGCCTCACCGCTGGGTGCTGATAAACACGACCCAGTTTATAAATGGCAAAAGGGCATGGGACTACAATCTAAATATCGAAAATGACTTGTTAAGCAGCGGTAATGGCACTCTCGCACACGAGTTTGGTCACTCTATGGGCATGCCAGATTTGTATAGATATAACAATAATTACAATCCTGTGGGAAACTGGGACTTGATGGCTAGTGCTGTCTCACCACCGGTCGGTTTAGGTGCTTATATGAAAGCGAGATACACCCAGTGGGGACCAGATTTAGAGGTAATATCAGAGCCGGGCACTTACACCCTTTTCCCTGTGACAGAAAGCAATGTGCAACATGCGTATAGGATAAACTCTCCATACTCGACCACTGAATACTTCGTGGTGGAATACCGCAAAAGAGTAACCGGTCACATAGACGGCAATATCTACGGCTCCGGGCTTTTGGTATATCGCATAAATCCTACTGTCTCAAACGGCAATATGGACGGTCCACCCGATGAAGTGTATATTTACAGACCCGGAGGCAATACATATAGTAATGGCACCATCGCAAATGCTCATTTTAGCTCCACTGTGGGTAGAACCCAAATAAATGACAACACAAACCCGAGTTCGTTTTTGTCAAATGGACAACCAGGCGGTCTCTCGATAGCAAATATCGGGGTGGCAGGCGAAACTATCTCATTTGATATAGTGGAAGTAACGTATGACCCGCCTTCAAATCTGACAGGGCAGCACAACGGTGCCACTGTCAACCTTAGCTGGACAGCTCCCGGCACTTTGGGAGGACTATTAGGATACAAAGTTTATCGTGACAATCATTTACTCTCCCCAGAACCAGTGATTAGCACATCATTTGCAGACCAATTTTTCTATCCCGGTCAGGCATACACTTACTCAGTTTCTGCTTTATATATCGAAGAGGAGTCTTCTCGAATATCGACAGATGTTGCCACAGGGTCTTACAGCACTATCACCTCTTTCCCATGGACAGAAAACTTCACAGGGGCAGCCTTTGCACCTGCGGGCTGGGGTATATTGGACTTAGATGGAGACGCTGACTCTTTGTTTAAATACACACAAGGCTCACAGGCTTATTCTGGTGATTCTTTTGCTGCTAGTGCTTCGCGGGCAGGTAATATATATCACCCTGACAATTGGTTGATCACGCCACAGATAGCAGTGCAGCCGAATATGCAGCTTAGCTATTATATAGGTTCCACTAGCACTTCCAATTATTTTGAGCATATATCTGTGTTGATTTCCACTTCAAATGCGAAACACGGTAGCTTTCGTCATGTTCGCAGCGAAGTACTGTCCACTCCCCAGTGGCGATTAAAGGCGATAGATCTGACCCCGTATGTAGGGCAAAATATCTTTGTAGCTTTCCGCCACCACGATGTCTCTGGTCAAGCTGTGCTCAAGCTAGATGCTGTTCGAGTAGGCGCTCCCTTAGAAAACGGCGAAAATGATGTTACAGAGCCTTATACAGCTACACAGCTGATACGTAACTATCCAAATCCGTTCAACCCCGACACATCTATCAAGTTTTATTTAGACACACCATCTGATGTCGGAATAGATATTTACAATGTAAAAGGACAAAAAATAAAGCAGCTAGCGAGTGAACCCTTTGGTGCGGGAGTGCACGAAATAGTTTGGAATGGCACAGACGAAAATGGCGCAAATGTGGGAACAGGTATCTATTTTTATCAAATGAGAGCAGGTGATTTTCACAGCCGGCAAAAGATGCTTTTATTGAAATAAAAACAAATATTGGAAGAAGCTATGTGGTATACCTTTGAAGAGCTAGCAAAAGTTTTGAACAAGACACCAGAAGAAGTGACAGATCTGATAAAATCTGAGGATATAGAATCGAAGCTGATTTTAAACAAAAATCAACGTTTGCAAAAAGTTTACTTTTTCGATACCTCAAAAAGTAATGCAGAAAATATGGCAGATAAAGACAGCTATCAAAATAACGCACAAAACACTCCAAAACGCAAGAGACGCCGTATCACCAAACAAAACGACCAGTCCAAAAAAGGTAAATCTTATGAAGAGATACTTGCTCTCAAAAAAGAAAAAGAGCTGATCTCTGGATTTGAAAATTGGGTAGAAAGAAATGGCTATATCCTGCATGTAAAGCCAGCTGACATATTGTCCGTATGTAGCCTTTTGAATATTCCACTGCAAGTAAAAGACAGGAATATATTTCGTTGCCAAAGTGTCAAAGAGCTGCAAGATAAGTATGAAATCTTTAAAAACGATAGTAATTATCAGTTCATTTTCAACACTCACCACGAGTATTTTTTAGAAATATTCTTGCAATATGCTATATTTATCAGCTTAGACACAACGAACACGCGCTCGAATCATGCAGACCTTGCCAAATATAAGAAAAAGCCACGAAGCAGACAAAAGACATGGGAAGAAGTGATAGAAGCTATCTTGATATCAAACGGGAATATAGCCACTATGAATATGATACTCCAAGAGGTGCACCTGCATAGGACGTCAAAATCTGTGAATATCAGAGGGATAGTTTACACTACGATTTTTTATAGTGATAAATTCACGAAAATCTCCACAAACCTCTTTGCTATCACTAAATATTTGAAAAAAATACCACCAACAAAAATCGAGGCATATATAAATAAAGCTAAAAATTCAAAAAAATTGTAAATGACATATAGATTTCCCTCGAAATCAGTCGCTTTTCCCGCTGGTGTCTATGCCCACTATGAAATATACTATATCTCAAAGATCTCTGTATGAAGAGAAAATAAAAAAGTCTCTGTTTATAGGTGTGATAAATCGTGCCGATACTGTCATATCTGCGAAAGATTTTATCACTGAAGTCTCCAAAGCTCACCCCCAAGCAAATCACCATATACCCGCTTTTATCGTTGGTCTACATAGTGAAATCTGTTTTTCCTCCGATGACCGTGAACCAGCTGGAACTGCTGGCAAACCTGTCCTAAATATGCTCCACAGACACGAGCTGACAAATGTAGCTATGGTCATAGTGCGATATTTCGGAGGAGTAAAGCTCGGAGTAAAAGGGCTGATAGCTGCCTATGGATTAGTGGCAGAAAAAGCTATCTTATCTGCGTGTAAAGAACCTATTTTAAAGTATTTTCACTACCATTGCTCTATGAAATATGATTTTTATGATATATTTTTGCACCAAACCCATGCTATGGAAGTCATCATAGAACAGACAGAGTTTTGCGATGACGTGAGGCTGAATCTCAAAGTGCCAGAAAACTCTCACACAGAGTTCCTTTGCTTTTTAGAGCCCATGATAAAACAAGATAAAATAGAAATAATAGATTAGGTTTTATGGAAAGGTGTTCGCTATGAATAATGTGTGCTTCGCACCGACGTGGCAGAAGGCTTGGGTGAAAACGATGTGGATGATATGTCTGCTTTGCAAAATGTGAAGGATGTGTATATCTCCCTGCGGAGCACACCACATTTCTAATTTCTAATTTACTTTCACTCATACCGCAGGGCGTCTATTAGGTTTAGATTTGCTGCTTTTTTTGCAGGATACCAGCCAAAGAACACCCCTATCACACAGGAAAAACCAACTGCAAGTATCACTGACCACACCGTGACTTCTGTGCTCCAGCTCATTATGCTACCTAATATTTCAGAGGCGACTACTCCTAGCACGATACCTATCACCCCTCCTATACCACTGATAAAGATAGCTTCTATGATAAATTGCAACAGCACATCGCGTTTTTTGGCGCCCACAGCCATGCGCAGTCCTATCTCTTTGATACGTTCAGTGACAGAAACCAGCATGATGTTCATGATGCCGATACCCCCCACTATCAGCGAGATACCGGCTATACTCGCCAGCAGTAAGGTCATAGTCTTACTCACACTGTTTGCCATTTCTGCCATATCTGATTGCGAGTTTACTAAAAAATCTTCTTCGGTAGCTGTTCTGTTTCGGGATAGTAGCAGCTGCATTATTTCTTTTTGCACTGTGGGTATCATTTCTTTTGACACTGTGCTGACCCGTATGGATATGCGTGACCCCCAATGCCCTGTAAACCTTTGTAGAGCTGTGGTATATGGCATCAGATAGGTATCGTCCAGGTCACCGCTAACAGCACTCTGTCCCTTTGGTTTGAGCACTCCTACCACTCTCATAGGGGTATTACGGATACGAATAGTTCTCCCCACCAAAGACTCATCCGGAGAGAGATTATCGGCGATAGTTTTACCCAAAACCACTACCTTATTGCCTTTTGCTACATCGTTTGCTGTGAACATCTCGCCTTCTTCTATATCATAGTTTCGGATATAAAAGAAGTCTGTGTCACAGCCTGTTCCCATCGCCCGCCAATTTGCATTGCGATATTTAAGCTGTCCGCCAGTGCCGACGATAGGAGTGATATAGTTTATACCCGGCCCGTTTTCTATGATAGCGTCTACGTCTTCCAGCTTTAGGGTATTTCCTCCACCTGCTTCACTTCGCACAGCATTGCGCGAGAAATTTGACATGATGGTGATGACATTTGTCCCCATGCTGCTGATCTGGTCTTCTACTACCTTTTTTGCGCCTTGCCCGATTGCGAGCATAGTGATGACCGCAGCTACTCCGATGATGATGCCGAGCATAGTGAGGAGTGTGCGGGTTTTGGTCTTTAAAAGTGATTTAAAGGCAATTCTGATGATCTCAAATAGTGACATTTATTCTCCTTCGTCCTCGTCTATTGGTAGCTTTTTTAGGTCGTCTAAGGCACTGCATTTTATTGTGTTTAACACATCAGATTTTATTCTGCCGTCTTTGAAGGTGATCACTCTGTCGGCATAAGTGGCGATATCAGGTTCATGGGTAACTAATATCAAGGTGATCCCTTTTTGGTGGAGCTGCTGAAACACAGCTATTACTTCCAGACTGGTGCGGGTGTCGAGGTTGCCTGTCGGCTCGTCTGCAAAGAGTATTACCGGGTTATTTACGATAGCCCTAGCTATAGCCACCCTCTGCTGCTGACCACCAGAAAGTTGGTTTGGATAGTGGTCCAGCCTATCTTGCATTTGCACAGTCTCTAGTGCTTCCAAAGCCATTTTATGGCGAATGCTTTTTTTTAAATCTTTTCTATAAAGTAAAGGTAGCTCTACATTTTCGAGAGCAGAGGTGCGGGAGAGCAGAAAAAATGACTGAAAGACAAAGCCGATTTTTTCGTTTCGGATAGCTGCCAGCTTTATCTCATCGATAGTGTGTATGCCCACATTGTCGAGGAGATACTGTCCGCCACTCGGGACATCAAGGCAACCGAGCAGGTTCATCAGGGTGGTCTTACCAGAACCGCTAGCCCCCATAATAGCTATAAATTCACCTTTTTTTATGTCTAAATTTATACCACGTAAAGCATGCACCTTTATATCGCCTATCAGATAGGTTTTTTGTAAATTTTCGACTTGTATGATGTAGTCACTCATTTTGCTACATCCTGATCACTCGCATACCACCGGGAGCGCCACCAAAGGCACTTGACGACGATTGCTGGCTATTCGGTTGATTTACTCCTGTGATCACTTCCTGCCCTTCGGACAGTCCAGAAATTACTTGGATAAAGCTACCGTCTGAGATGCCAGTCTCGATATTTACAAGCTTCGGCTTCCCTTCTTCCAGCACCCATACATTTACTTTTTGGGTGGCAGTAGCAGCTGGTGCAGAGCCTCTCTCTTGCCGTATCAAAACCGGTTCTCCACCTGGTGTTGCTGCCTGACCCGGTGCAGATGTGGGCGGTGCAAGGGGTTGTCCTGCTGCTTGAGGTCCACCACCACCAGCTGGCATACCCATAGCCCTAGTGCGTGGTCTGTTCATAGCCATCAGTTCTTCTGTCCATTCTAATTTAAAGGATTCCCACACTTCTTTTGAGGGGCGGAACATCAAAGCTCTCTCTTGTATAGCAAGCACATTTTGTCGTTGATTTATGATGATCTCTACATTTGCAGTCATACCGGGCATGATCACTTGACCTGGGTTTGTGAGCGAAACTATCACTTTATACGTAACTACATTTGATTCTACGATTGGGCTGAGCCGTATCTGGTTTACTGTGCCGTGAAAGACCATATCGCGAAAGGCGTCCACAGTAAATCTAGCACGTTGCCCCATTTCTACTTTCCCTATATCTGCTTCGTCTATTTGCACTTCTATTTGCATATCGTCAAGGTTGTTAGCGATGATAAATAGGGTGGGAGCGTTTAGGCTGGCAGCTACAGTTTGTCCTTCATCTACAGCTCTGGATATGATTACTCCGTCTATGGGAGAATAAATCATAGCGTTATTTAGGTTTGTTTCTGCTCGTTGCACAGAAAACCGAGCCTTTTCGACATTCTCGTTTGAAAGGTCGGAAGAGTATTGGTAGCGTTGGAGCTCAGACTGCGAGATCATATTTTCATCGAAGAGTTCCAGAGCTCTCTGCAGGTCTATATGATTGTCATTTTGGGTGAGCATAGCTTTACGTAGCTCTATGCGGGAGTCTTCTAGGTTCATTTGGAGGGTTTGGGTGTCGAGTTTTGCTAGCAGTTCTCCTTTCCGGACTCTATCATTGAAGTCTTTATAAATTTTGTCTATCTTTCCCGACACTTCTGTTCCCACATTTACTTGGGTCACAGGGTTGATAGTCCCAGAGGCTGTGATACTCTCGGTCACAGTGCGGGTCACAGCAGGCATTACCCGCCAAGTAAGTTTATTTTTTTTTACTTTTTGCTGGAAATACAGCCAACTTCCCGCTATCAAAATCAGTATTATAGCTATCGTTGTTATCTTTTTTTTCATTTATATTTCCTTTTTTCCCCTACCATTTGTTGAATTTCAAGCGCATTTTTGGCAGAGTAGGTGGAATCAAACGGCAGCATTTCTGACTTATATCCTGGAAGTACCCAGTTCGAACCTTGGTTTGGACACAGGCTAATCCTTATTTGTGAGCCTTCACTCTCCTCAAGAAAATCTCTAGACAGTAGAGGCCTAGAGCTTTTGCATCCCCGTTCTTAATCTGATCATCATTAGTTCCTGCCGCGTTTTACACCCATATGTCCATTAACAAAATAAAATTTTGCACCACTTAAATCCTTTG
>WRIO01000015.1 GCA_009782695.1 Candidatus Cloacimonadota bacterium | reverse complement strand
GCTATTTGTGTTTGGTGGACGCTTTATGTCGAGCTTTTTTGTAGATGATATCAGCACCGCAGAGAATATAAAAGTCATCACGGCTAGCTCGCAATATTTAGCCACGATAGGTGGGTTTTTCGTATTTTTAGCTGCGATGTTTATGACAAATGGCTTGCTTCGAGGAGCAGGGGATTCTTTGATACCTATGCTGCTAGTCGCCACTTCACTCGTGTTTGTGCGAGTCCCCATAGCGTATTTTTTGTCCAGTGAAGCGTTTGAGTTGGGTAGTCGTGGTATCTGGTGGGGGCAACCTATCGGCTGGGTAGCCGGCTTTATCATGACTTACTTGTATTATAAAACAGGGCGCTGGAAAAATAAATGCGTCATCAAAAGAACTGATATGAATGATGTGGACACGGTGCGGAGTCCTGCGGACTGCTGAAGGAAATTAGAAATTAGAAATTAGAAAGTAGAAATGTGGTGTGCTTCGCACGGATATTGCGCCCACACCCCGTCAGGCTAGCGCCTGCCACCCCTCTCCACAGGAGCGGGGAAAAGAAGGAGTGCTGCTCACGATATAAATCTGGATTCTTCGCTTCGCTCTGAATGACGGAGAGAGGGAGCATTGATGTCGATGATATGTCTGCTTCGTAAAATGTGAAGGATGTGTTTATCTTTACCTCAACGAGCGAAGCTCCGCCGGCGACAAACGAAGTTTGTCCTCAACGCACGCTTGGGTGCCTCAACCCAAAAAATTATATAGGAGATATAAATGAAATTAGTAGAATGTGTTCCAAATTTTAGTGAAGGTCGTGATATGTCTGTATTAGACGCTATCGCAGCCGAGATAAAGGGTGTGCGAAATGTTTCGCTGCTCGATGTGGACCCCGGTGCCGATACAAATCGGACAGTGGTCACGATGGTTGGCGAGCCAGAGGCTGTTGTCGAGGCTGCTTTTTTGGCTATCAAGAAAGCGAGCGAGCTGATAGATATGAGCAAGCATACAGGGGCTCATGCTCGTATGGGTGCGACCGATGTTTGCCCGTTTATACCTGTGTCTGATATGACTATGGACGAGTGTGTGGCTCTATCAAAGAAGCTTGGCGAAAGGGTTGGCAAAGAGCTGGGCATACCTGTGTATTTATACGAATATTCCGCCAGCAAACCTGAGAGACAGAACTTAGCTGATGTCCGAGCAGGAGAATATGAGGCATTGCCAGAAAAGATGACCAAAGCAGAGTGGAAACCAGACTTTGGTCCTCACGCCTTTAATGCCAAATCAGGGGCTACAGTGATAGGGGCGAGAGAATTTTTGGTAGCATTTAATGTAAATCTAAACACTCGTGATATGAAAAAGGCAACAGAAATAGCGAATATCATACGGGAAAAAGGTGCTGTAAAGAAAGATAAAGACGGGAAAATAATAAAAGACAAAGACGGCAACAAAGTCTTTGAAGAGGGACTTTTCAAGCAATGCAAGGCGGTTGGCTGGTATATAGACTCTTTTCACAGGGCACAAATCAGCATGAACCTGACCAACTACAAGGTCACACCTCCTCATATCGTTCTGGAAAAGATCAGAGAGCTTGCCACCAAAAGAGGCATAGTTATCACAGGCAGCGAACTGGTCGGACTTATCCCCAAAGAGGCTATCATAGCCTGCGGGAAATATTATTTAGAGAGATTGGGAGAGACCTCAGGTCTGCCCGACAGAAGAATCATCGAGACAGCAGTGCAGTCAATGGGATTAGCCGAGCTGGCACCCTTTGACATAGAAAAGAAAATCATAGAATACTCTATCGAGGACAGCCAGCGGCTCACCGCTATGACCCTCGAAGGCTTTTGTGACGAACTTTCCACAGACTCTCCCGCCCCCGGCGGTGGCAGTGTGGCTGCTTTATGCAGTGCTATGTCAGCGGCTCTTTCGGCAATGGTAGCAAACCTGACCATCGGCAAAAAAGGCTATGAAACCAACTGGAAAAAAGCAAAATCGATTGCCACCCAAGCCCAAGAAATAAAAAACAATTGCCTGCATGCCATAGATGAAGACACAGCAGCCTTTTATGCTATGATGGACGCTATGAAGTTACCCAAAAAGACCGAAAAAGAAATAGCGCACCGCAATGAGCAGATACAGCTTGCCACCAAAAAGGCGATACTCGTTCCTTTCCACACGATAGAGCTGTCACTTCAAGCCGTTCAGCTAGCGGAGCAAATAGCTAAAATCGGCAATAAAAACGCTCTGAGCGACGCCGGTGTGGGTGCTCTGACAGCCCAAACAGGTGCTGCTGCAGCCTATCTAAATGTAAAAATAAACCTCAGCGGCGTGATAGACAAAGACTTTTGCACTGATATACTAAACAAAGCAAGCAATTTAAAGGATAAAGTCGAAAAATTAGCGAAAAAGGTGTTTAACTCTATCGATAAAAAGCTTTGATTCCCTGCAGTGAGGCGAACAAATGCCAGAAAACCTAACAAAAGATGACAAGTTTGGAAACATAAAGGTCATCTTGATCGAGCCTGTTTACAGGGGAAATGTCGGTTCTGTGGCTCGTATCATGAACAATTTCGAGTTTACACAGCTGCGAATAGTGGGAGCTATCCCTCAAAAAGAAGATTTTGTGGTGGGGGTGCATTCCGAAGATATCTTGCATAAAGCACAGCTATATGACACGCTCGAAAGTGCTTTATCCGATATCGACAGGGTGATAGTGCTCTCTCGCAGGGTTGGAAACACCAAAAAGCCCGACTTCTCCCCACGTCAGCTGGCAAACTATGTTTGTGATAAAGGCAACCCAGGGTCACCGCTGAACTATGGATTGGTGTTTGGCAGAGAGACTTTCGGGCTTCTGGATACTGAAGTAGAGCAGTCCGACTTACGATGCTATATCCCTGCAAACGAGCAGTTTCCGTCACTAAACTTAGCTCAAGCTGTTGTAGTGATTCTCTATGAGATATATACAGCCGAACCCCAGCAAACAGCGGACCTTGCGGAAAAATCTGTTATAGACGAGGCGATAGAATATTCGATAGAGGTGCTAGATAGTATGACAGCATTTAAAAACGACAATGATAAAACCTACTTGACACATTTTCTGTCATCTCTTTTGTATCGGAGCAATGCCACAAAGCAAATGACTATAGACTTTAAAAAGGTTTTTAATAGAATATTTCTCAGATTTCATCGCAAAGGGAAGGGGTATAAGATAAATTAGAAATTAGAAATTAGAAATTAGAAATGTGGTGTGTTCCGCACGGATATAAATTCCCCTACAATTAGGAAGGGTGGACTGTAAAAAATCATTGATATTTTCACCTAAAGACATATTTTATATAGTGTAATAACTTTTATAAATATGAGTTTTCACAACTGCCTATAAAATAAGGAAATAAAGGAAGTAACAAGCAAGGGGCATCGGACTAGGTCTGACCTTCTCCGATGCCCCTTGCTTGGTCTCTGCTCAAACATAATATAATATATGACGTTACAAACCACCGTTGTGGAATATTTTCATAAAGTTATTATTTCACTAAAAAGCTTTATTTTTTCGTATCAAGGTAGGGGTTGCTTTTTTACTTTGTCTGTAAATGAGTTTTTATCAAAATAGCAGCTGAAAGCAAATTTTCTACCACAAAATCGGGCATCACTTTGCAGCTTTTTCTATTGTTCCAGGTGTCGGCACCGTTTCCTGTTTTTACCAAAATCGTAGTAAGTCCCACCTTCTTACCGAACTCAATGTCAGTATCTTTGTCGCCTATCATATAGGATAGACTAGCTTTTATAGGAAAGGTATGCAGGGCAGTAAAAAACATACCCGGCAGTGGTTTACGAGAGATATGAGGGACGTTGTATGGTGGCACAGAGCCTTCTGGGTGATAAGGGCTATAAAGGATCATATCGAGAAAAGCATTTTCCTTCTCCAGCTGCTCGCACATATATCTGTTTACGGCATCGACTTCGGGTATAGTATAAAAGCCTTTTGCTACACCTGCTTGGTTTGAGACAACTATTGTTTTGTAATCTAATTCATTGAATATTTTGATGGCAGTAGCCGTAAAATCAAAGAGCCGAAATCCAGTAAGGGACTTTATATACCCGTGATCATCGTGGTTTATAGTTCCGTCTCTGTCTAAAAACATCGCTTTCATACTTATCCCTGTTCCTTCGGAGAATATTTAGGAAGGCTTAGGTAATCCTTCTCTAGGAAGTTAAAAATAGTCATATCACCGGGAATTATCGTCATTTTTCACCTTTAGTTCAGGGAGCTTTATATTGTAAAGAAGCAGTGAATACTGCCAAAAATGTGGTGCTGTGGTGTAAGTAAAAAGGATTTTCCAGCAGTGCAAATCACGGGTGATATTGTAATTTTGGGACATCAGTCTTTTGTCTTGCAGGTCGTAATACAGGCTATGTGACACTGTCCAGTGGGTGGTCAGCTTTGCGGAAGTGGAAGTATTCAGCCTTTGCGATTTTTGCTTACGTATACGGTCATAGCTGTATTCGTGTGAGGGTGTGAGAGACCAGTTGCCCGGCTTATCGAGCTTCTCCATGTCATTTATAGTGCGAATTTGTTGATCCATGATAGAGAGGGAATCTTCGAGCGGAAAGTAATTTCCGGTGATAAAATCATTTTGTAGCAAGGGGAAATAATCGTGATAAACTGCGTCTCCGGAGATTGACCCTGTCGTGCTGACTCTCCAGGAGGACACATTTAGGTGGTTGTATGCTTGCTGGGTAGCAGAGTAGTTTTGAGAAAGCTGAAATTTAAACAGTCCGACATCGTAGTTTCCAGGATTGAAGGTGGCAGACTGTGATATATCACTCCAAGGTCTCTTTTCTGCTTCTAAGTTGTATCCTGACGAGGTGCGTAGCGACAAAAGGTCATTGATAGTCTTTACGTTCCCTTCGGAATCAGGTTTTAAACGGAATTGCCACCTCTGGTCAAGGGACAGCCCTATCATACGGGTCTTTCTGGCAGCTGACACTCCTATCCCGCCAAAGCTATAAAAATTCTTATTTTGGTCAGAAAAATCTGGGCTAAAACGAAAGCTGGCAGAGGGCGTAACTATGTGTCGTACCGCTGTAATAGGCAATGAGGGGTGTCTGCTCATGCCGTATAAAGTGAAAGAAGCAGAGCTATTGGTGCTATACGAATAGCCGTGCACCAGCGTTTTGCCGGTTTTGTCTCTATCCATCACTGCGTCTTGGTAGCTGAGTGAGTTATTGAGCTTTAAAAATCGCAAGGCTGTGTAATTCCACGAGAGAGTAGCATTTTGTCGCATACCGGCATGATGTTCACTCACATATCTGTCCAAGCTATCTTTTTCATTTTTGTAGATAATCTGTTCCCACGAAGGGCTGTGGTCTGTGATTCGTCCTGTGTGAATACCTGCTGTGCCCCAGTTGAAAGAAAAGGTCTTCCACCAGTGGTTTTGTCGCCGAACGGAGTCGGGTATTGCGGGGAAAAACTCGTGAACAGGCTTCGAGGGCATACTATACGAAAAGCTGGGCAACACAATATTCTTTTCGTCTGTGATAAGGTTTTCTGTGTATGAGCCTGACGAGGCAAAACTGCTTGTTTTAAAGGGTTTTCGATATGAAACAGAAGAGCGGATATACTCTTGCAATCGTTTGTTTGGATCTGCCTCACTCGAAGATACCTCTCGGCTGGTTTTGTAGTCTATATCGACATCAAAGGTAGCTTTTTCGGGCAGGTTTTGAAAGTGCCGATACCGGACTGACCAGTCGTCATAATGCACATCTGGGTAACTATCCCGCAACCTATAGCGATACTGCACATCGAGATTTCCCCTGTATTTATACCTATCCAAATATAGCAATTCAAAGCGGTAATTATATCCTGTTTTTTCTTTTAAATCCATGCTCGCAGTCATATCTGCATAGTCATTTATCACATAAAAGTAGCCGATACCATCGAGATATTTGCCATCACCTTGACTCCAACCCGGCGAAGGCATCAGAAAACCGCTTACGCGTCCTCTTTTTATGCTAAAAGAACCATAAGGTAGAGCAAAAATAGGGAAATCATTGACATAGAAAATGATAGGCTTTGCCACCACCATGTGATCACGATATACCCTCATAGTGTGCGACCGAAAATCAAAGTGGGGATGCTTTGCATCGCAGGTGGTAAAGCGTCCGTCATCTACATCAAAGACATTGTCACCCACCTTGCGTATCTCATCCCCATAATAATAGCCAAGCTCAAAACGGCTTGCCCCATCTGTGACTATGCCTTTCTGTGACTGGATATCATAATATGCAGACGACCCGAGAAATAGCTGGTCAAGGTCTTCCATCACTATATGCCCATAAGCAGTGGCTTGATTTGTGGAAAAATCGATAGCTATGGAATCAGCTGTGATGATAGATGTGCCATAAGTGACTTTGGCACTGCCTTTTAAAAAAATAGTCTCTTTTTCGACTAAATAATCCAGAAAATCTGATTCATAATATAGGGAATCCATCTCTACTGTTTCAGCGAAATTAAAGTTAAGCGAATCTGCTTCTGTGGTAAAAATATCTATATCATCAGCATATATAGTTACGACAGGGCACATAAACATGAATGCCCATATTAATAGCTTGCCCGTAATTATCTGCTGGGCAAATAATCCAAACCATTCGTTATTTTTATAGGCTATTTGTCGCTTTATCATTGTATATTCTCAGATTTGACAATTTTTTTAGGGTCGGATTTTTGTCAAGTTTTAAATAGTAGCTATCGGAGTTTATCAGGATGTTGAGTTATCAAAAAAATCTTGACAAAAATATATCAAAAACGGAAAATGACATTCTATAGTAAACAGGAGGAAAGTTTATATGAAAAAGTATCTGGTTTTACTGCTAGCTTTTTTTATTTTCAAAGGGGTGTTCGGGCAGATAATCCACTTTTATGATAACCTGAACGAAGGTTCAGAGCACTGGACATTTGTAAATGGTGAAGCTCAAAATAAGTGGGTTCATGGGACAAACGCAACCGCGAATACCACAGGTGCACTTTATGTATCGGATACAAACGGTGCCACGCACCACTACTTTAGCTATACTGGTAACAGAACCCATGTTTACACAACCTTGCACGAATTTCCAGCCAATGCCATCAACATCAGGCTGACATTTGATGCGATCTGTGGAGGGTATTATTCCTACGATTATATGAGAGTTTACTTAAAACCAGCTGATTTTGTCCCTGTGCCTGTGGTGGGATGTTACGATTCTTTTTATTGGGCGGCAGATGAAGACCAAGTCGGTGCAATAGGTCATCGAGACTTTTGGAATGCTAATAATGGCTTAAGCGCTAGCACTTGGACACCTGTCACTATCAATATACCTGCTTCTATGGCAGCAGGACAGACCAAAAGGTTGCAATTCACTTGGCGGAATACTTTTAATGGACTTACCAATCCACCTATTGGTATCGACAATGTCATGATCACTTATGAGCTAGCGCCAGAGGTACCTTTCCCTTCCACTTGTGTATCTCCTACAAATGGTTTCGGCATGGTGACTGCAGATACTTCCTTTCAATGGGCACATCCTTATGAAAGTGCCACCCCCTCTGGCTTTAAAATCAGATATGGCACGACCAATCCACCGCCAGCTGACTCAGAAGTAAATGTCGGCTATGTCAACTTTTACACTCCACCGGCACTTCTGCCAAGCAATACAACTATCTTTTGGCAAGTGATACCTTTTAACTCTTTTGGCGATGCCGCAGACTGCCCTGTATGGTCTTTTACCACAGAACCTGAAGGCACTGTAACTATCGGTAGCGGAACAAATAATGATAATTATGGGTTTCCCGTCACGATGTTTTATAATAATAGTTTCTGCCAATCTATCTACATGAGTGATGAGATAAACACAACTAATAGAATAGTGACAAATATATATTACCACTACAACGGAGGTAGTGACCCAAATGCTGAAAATAGTAGAAACTGGCGAATATGGTTGGGGAACACTTATAAGAGCACTTTCACACACAATATGGACTTTATACCTTTGACAGAGATGGTCGAGGTTTATCACGGTCCAGTTGGTTTTATATTAGGCACAGCAGGTTGGGTGGATATAGAGCTGGATATTCCCTTTGTTTATGAAGGTGAAAACATAGTGATAGCTATTTATAAGACTGCTTACCCCGAAGATGGTTATAATCATACAGGTTTTTATAATAGCTTTATTACAGCAAATAGGACATTGCTTTGGAATAATGACGACACCCCCCCAGCTTTCGACGACAGCAATCCCATACCCGTGCCATCAAATCCACTCCCTCCCCACTCTATCAGATCAAATACTAAACTTGCTTTTTCAGAAGGTGACCCAGGTGCTTATATATCAACCCCAAACAACATTAACTACGCAGTAGTGAACTTAAATCAAACTTATAGCAGTCCCTTGGAGGTTCGAAATGTCGGCGACCAGCCATTGATCATCAACTCTTTTACTACTCCTGAGGGTGTGACAGTCGATTCCCAAACTGCCACTATCCCTGCGGGAGAAAGCCACACCTTTACTGTCACGCTATCCCCCACTGTTCTCGGTGTTTTTACTGAAAATCTGATAATAAATTCAAATGCTGTATATACCTCAGCAAGGACAGTAACTATTAATGCTGAAGTATATCCCGAAGGTATGATCATCATAGGCTCTGGCACGAGCTTTGACTATTTAGGGTTACCTATAAGCTTTGATCATCGCAATACTTACACCCAATCTATCTATACAGAAGAGGAGATGAACACCGATAATGGAGTTATCACAGAGATATTTTATGATTACAATGGTGCAGACTCTATTTGGGATGAGCAAAGCAGAGATTGGAAAATCTGGATGGGTGTCACTACTGCTACGGAATTTGCAAACTCTATGGACTTTTTACTGCTTACTGAAATGGTCGAAGTATTTGATGGTCGCGTAGATTTTGTGTTTGGCACGCCCGGTTGGGTGCAGATAAACCTCGATACTCCTTTTGTATATAATGGGGACAACTTAGTCATAGCTGTATATAAAGAAATAAACACCGTTTGGGGCGGTCATGATGGTTCTGGCTTTTATGCATCAGAAAGAGGTGTCAGAAGGACACTACGCTGGTTCAACAACGAACTTGTATCACCCTTCGATGAGAGTAACCCCATACCTGTGCCTTCGAACGCTTATAACCCTATAAATATGACTCCAAATATCCATATATTGATGACACCCGTAGAACCCGCACCTTATGTCAATGTGTTAAATACTTTAAACTTTCAAGAGGTTTATATAAATAGTACTTACGACAGACCACTGACAGTCCGTAATTCGGGTAGCTTACCACTTGTCATCACTTCCTTCACCACTCCTGCAGACATCGAGATTAACCCCCTGACTGCCACTATTCTCCCTGGTGAAAGCCACACCTTTACTGTCACTATGTCACCAACTGTCGAAGGTGCTTATAATGAAAGCTTGATAATATATTCAAACGCTGCAAATGCACCACAGAAAGAAGTGAATATACAGGCTATTGTTTACCCCGAAGGGTTGATCATCATCGGCTCTGGAACAGGAAATAGCTCCCGTGAGTTACCTATTAGTATGTTTGATGTCAATAGTTACACGCAATCTATCTATCTATCAGAAGAGATAAGCACCGGAAATGGGATGTTGACCAGTATCAGTTATCATTTTAATGGGAATAACTCAATAAATAATGAGTATAGTCGGAACTGGAAGATTTGGATGGGGAACACCGAAGCGACCACCATGACACATAGCTTGGACTTTATACCTATGTCGAGCTTGGAGCAGGTTTACGAAGGACGAGTTAATTTTGTGATAGGAACTGCTGGTTGGGTGGAAATAGTTCTAGATTATCCTTTTTATTATAGAGGTGACAATCTCGTCATAGCTGTGTATAAAAGAGCAAATCCAGTATCTTATGGCAATTATAATGCTGGCTTTTACGCCAGCCAAGTCAGCACTAACAGGTCACTGGGCTGGCACAATGGCTCACTCCAGGAATTTTTCGATGAGAGTAATGATATCCCTGTGCCATTTAATATTGAGCACCCGATGAATTACCTAGCAAATATCCAGCTTTTAATCACTGATGCGGAACCAGGTGTCTATTACAGTCTGCTCGGGAATTTAAGTTATGGTAATATAAATCAAAACAGCTCTTTGACCAAAACTTTACAACTGCAAAATGTAGGTAGTCTGCCACTGGAGGTCACTTCTTTCATCGCTCCTGCAGAAGTCACGGTTAGCCCACAAACTATCACTATCCCCGCTAATATGAGCCAGTACTTTAACCTCACCCTCTCGCCCACTGAAATTGGAGCATATAGTCAAACTTTGACTATAAATACAAATGCAACAAACTCA
>WRIO01000014.1 GCA_009782695.1 Candidatus Cloacimonadota bacterium | reverse complement strand
GATAAATTTGCAGTTAACAGCCCCTTTTTCATCTGTTCTTGCAGAGATTATGTCTCCTGTAAATTGCCATGCGTTGTTTGGTATACCGTTTTGTGGCCGTTCTTCTGTGCCAAAAAGCAGGTTTACATAGTTTACCAGCAGAGGTGCGGAGCGGTAACAGTGGGTCATGCTTTCTATGGCAGTGCCCAGAAATGTCTGCATATAGTTTAGTAGAGCCTTTTCGCCACCTCTCCAGCCGTAAATAGATTGCTTTTCGTCTCCCACCACTATCACAGCTGTGTCGCTATGCACTGAATTGCCTGCTATCAGGTCCGTCATCATAGGAGCTAGTATCATAAACTGCATAAATGATGTGTCTTGAAACTCATCTATCAGCAGGTATTGGTTTCGCACAGCTAAAAACTCGTAAAACTGATTTTCCACCGCAAAACTCTGTGGGTCTATCATAGAATGCTCTGGGGCGTATAAATGTGAGTAGGTAAACCACGTGATGTCGCTGTATGAAAGCTTCCCGCTGCTCTGCTTCAGGTCATCATACTTTTGCAAAAGCACTTCCCATAGCTTTATCAGCTGGAGCTGCTCTTCTGCGTAGTAATGATAGTAAGCAAACAGAACCAAAGCACTTTTTAAGCGGGATGTGTCTATTTTTCTTATTCGAGTTCCATTATGTATCTTCGCTTCGTTGTCTACCAGTAATTTTAATGCGCTTTTCGGTAAGGAGAATATCCCTTTTTGTAAAAATTCCTCTATCAAAATATCAAAATTTTCTGCTGTCAAAGTGCCACTTTTTGCCAATATAGCCATAGGTCCTTTGGTAAAATAGTCCGAAAATAGAGGGTCATTCTCTGATACTGCCATCTTTTCTAAAATAGTTGCTTTCAGCAGCCCGGTATAAGCCCGAAACTGCTTGCAATACTCTGTATGCGCCTCTGTTTTTGCCTTTTCTATCATTTCAGGAGATAAAAACTCTTTGCCATCATCAGACTTCAAAGTATGGTTACCTGCCTTCATCCAGTGCAGAACCCAGCGGTTTTCGACCAGCACTTCAAATGCATCTGTCAGGTTTGATAGTATCTTTTCTGTGTCGTATTCAAAGATTTTTTTTAGGATAGCTATGTTTTTATCCTTTACCAGCTCGGGGAATATTTCCATCCAAATATCATAGTTGGCGTTCTCCTCTATCGTGTAAAAAGCTATCTTCATGATAGGCGCTATCATAGCTTTAAACACTTGATTTATCAGGGAGTCGATAGTGCTGATACGGACCTTGTCTTTTTGGGTCTTTATGCTGATGATCTGTCTTTGGAGCGTAGCAAATAGGTCGTCGGTAAAGGCTATCCCTGTCTTTTCTTCTAGAATTTTTAGCAGGGCTGTCCGCTGGGGCTGGAGATTTGGGTCTTCGCAGAAAATCAGATCAAACATAGCAAATATCTGACTACGGATCTCCGCAGTAGCTTTTTTCGTGAAAGTAATCACTAAGATCCTCTCAAAATGAAAATCCGCAAAACCTAAATTCTTGACTATCAAAGAGATATACTCCACTGCTAATCGATATGTCTTGCCACTACCTGCACTAGCCGATATCACCATATTACGCATATAAAAACCTCTACTATATGATTTGTAAACTTTTTTTATGCAGTTTTGTTACATATTTTGCCTGCATACTAGCTTAAATCCGTAGGGAAGGATTTGGTCACCATTCTGTCAATATATTCGTGTAACATTTATAAATTCGAATGGTTTTATCCTCAAAGGAAGTTATTATGAAAAAACTAATGCTTATTATTATACTCGCTCTATTGATTATTACTACTATATTTGATGACCTTCAGGGTATAAAAGTGACTGTTGAAGAATGGATGAAGGCTTTTGATGATGGGACTATTTATCGGAAAGTAACACCCGAGGAACTGGTGGCAGAATCAAAACAATTTCTAGAATCTTTAGCAGGCGAAACACAGATGACGTTTGATATACCAGTAAAAGTTACAGGGATTATCGATGAGATCTGTCAAGATGGCACTCTTCGGTTAGCTTTCGATGGGCGAATTCAAAGAATGATAGTCTTGATATCTAAAACAAGCACACCTACATTTAAGTTTATTAAATCAGATGAGAATGAAACATTTCGGCACTTCGGGAAAAGAGTCCTTGAAGGTTACGAGTCTGGTGACACTATAAGGTTTTTTGCTAACTCCTATAAATTTAACAAAAGTAAATATGGACATGAGGTCTTTATCGATGAAGCTATCGTTATAAGCGATTAAAATTACTCATTAACTGTCTCGACATCCTTATCAATTATCATTTGGGTAGCTATTAATTATTTGGTCCCTAGTTATGTACATATTCTTCCTATTAGTAGCGGAGAGCCGGAGGATATCTTTCCTATATGGGTTTCATTGTATTTTGTATTATCTTTTTAATCCCATCTGCCAGCTTTTTATGGAATGGGCTATATGGTCTATCCAAGCTTTTGAATTTTGAATATGAGTCACATCAGAACATACTTGGAAGAGAGAAAGGATGGCTTTTTTTGTGAATGGAATATTTGAAACTTTTAGCTCTTTAACCACTGTCAATATCTCGACAAAAGATGAAATACTAATAGGTATTATTTTTTGCTTCTGTCCTATATATTCATATTTTACTGCATTCCAAAATGTATTTACTGTGTCCTGATGCAGCTTAGGAGCTAAAAATAAACAAAAATTATCGTTGTATTTGCTTTTTTCCTCAAAATCTCTTAGATGTCTCATAACAGGCTGCCCTTCATTATACCATTGGCTGCGGCTAGTGAGCAATGTAACCTCACATATAGCATTAAAGCCATGGTAAAAGCACTCTATATCAGCTACACCTGCTGGTGCTGTAAAAGTGGGTTCATTATCATCTCCGATGTGATAATTCGGGTGTATCAATATAGCATCGTTAAGTATGGACAGGGATAAAAATACTAATTTTTCAAGCTCAACTGAGGGCCTATTCTTTTTATTTTTTGATGTAAAGACTTGGTTTAAATCGTAGATAACTTCATCTATTTTTTGGATATTTTCATATTCTTTTTTTAGGAGCTTATTAGTCAATAAAACTCTTGTTTCTCGCAATTCTTTAATGGAAACATATATATCTTTTTTACTTTTTGGTAAACAAGGGGCTTCATACTCTATACCTAATTGGTTACTAATTCTTTTATTCTCTGAAATAATAGATTTCGCAATATCTACTAGCTTTTCTATATCATCAAACGGTAAAGTGTAGCTATCATATTTACAAAGATAATCTACATAGTCATTTTTGTCAAATAGTTTTGCAGAGGCGTTATCGCTGTTTAATAGTGCCTTGATTTCAATCGTCCTGCGGGGTTCCAGGTCAATATAATATCCATTTCCCCTTATGTAAAAATACTTTGTTAATCGCAGGTATCTGATGATATTATCAGAGTATTCTCTGATGTTCTTTTCTGGATTATTAAAAGCATATAGATAATTATTTATAAACTTTGATTTAAATGATTGTTTAGCTTCATTTCCCTTTAAGCGTCTAATATCTTGACGATACTGATATAACTCATTTGCAATATTTTGTATTTTATCATAACGGGTTATAGATAACGCAAAAATCCCAAGCTCTTCTATAGAAATACCCACAGGCTGCTCGTTATTCTGCATACAAAGATTGTTTACCTCTTTTATCAAATGCATCATACCCATAAATGGTCGTATGTTAAAATCTTTATTCTCTTCTGAAAGCGGGTTTGGGTATTGAAATTTTAGGAAACTTGTAAATATTACCTCACTTAAATCTATTTTTTTATTTAAAAACAATTGCCCATAGTCTGTAATTTTTATATGTGGTATATTTTTATCGTTATAAACTAAGCGGATTAATCCTAATTTTACTAAAGGGTTAAACGATGTGCGACCACGCATAGGAGGGTCTTCATACTTTTTTGCATTAAAGATGTTAGCCGCCTCATCATATGTCATATCATAAGAATGATCTTTTAATATAGCTTGTTGCCGATCTGAAAGATTCATAAAAGTAGGTTCATAATGCCGGTTTTTTATCAACGAGACTTGGAACATAACTTGAATATCAGAGTCCCAAACTGCTCCTTCTATTTCTTTTGCCGTTTCCAAAAAAGAAATTATTCTATTTGGGTTTCTTATTGTTGTCGAGATATTCCATAGCACATTTTTTTTCATAATTCTTTAATAATTTATTATCAAGACTTCTTGAGTATCTGAAATTTTACTTCTTTGATGATAATTTGAATTTGAGTAGTTGAATGACAGCTTCACTATATGATATTTTCTTGCCCATTCCATAAGTATTTTATTTGTCTTGCCTTTACTTACTAACACATTCGATAAGGCAAATCTAATGTTTTTTGAGTTTAAAAAATCGAGCCATTTTAGTAGTGAATACTCATGGTTTTCGTCCCACCCACCTTGCTCATTATAAGTGGCACACGTAATCAGGTAGGGGGGGTCGCAATATACAAGGCTATTATGCGTGAGCTCATTTGTCTCAAAGTAAGAAAAATCTTTACAATCGAAGTAATAATTACTAGCTTGGAGCCTATCTATAAAAGCGCTTAATTTCATTTTCATTTTGTCATTGAAATCTCTTTTACCCACAGGCGTGGTAAACTCTCCCTTTGCATTAAAACGGATCTGGTTATTAAAGGAGAATACAGTCAGAACAAAAAGCATCATATAGTAATATTTATCGTGCGGTTTTTTGTTAAAATCACTGCGTAACTGTATAAATGGTTTTCTATTAAAGCATCCCAACCCTTTCGAACTATCAGCTCCATAATAGGCGTATCCATTTTTTGAAGTATCTGAAAACCCGTATTTCTCTATAATTTCATGGACGGACAGCAATATATCATTTTTATTATATGTTAGAAATGTTTTATAAAGATTATATAGGTAATTTTTGTTATCATTAAATATTACCTTCTGTGCTGATACATTGATACCCACATTACAACCTCCACAAAACAAATCAACAAAGGTATCGATACCGCATGGAAACTGTAATAACAATTGAGAGAGTAATTTATACTTCCCACCAGTGTAGTTCAAAGGTGATTGGATCAGTGTGTTATGTATCATTTGCATTTGCAGAGATAGAGCCTTTCTTCGTGGTTTTTGATATCAGATTTCCCTGTGGTAAAGGGTTTATAGCTATGTTTAAAAACTTTCACAGAGCCTTTTTGGGACAAGTTTTCTAGTATATATTCTTCTTTAATTTTTGCATTTGACCTATCATTCCCTTTATTAGCCATATTATTGTAAGAAACCAAGATATATCTGGCAGTTATGTCATTGATAAGGTTGCCAAATGCAGTAGAGGCATTATTTGTGCAATATTCACTTTTTAAATTGGTTCTTTCCATTTTTTTGGCTACGCCTGTCACATGTGGCTTTTCCCATCTGGCAATATTTTCCAGCAAATGATAAGCATCACAGTATTGCCGAGAGTTATAGGGCGGGTCTATATAAACCAAATCTGCTTCTATTTTTTTTACCAGCTCATTTGCGTCTTCATGAAAACACTGGTTATTTTCATTTAAGCTATCTGATATCAAGGGCAGAAGCAGCTCGATTGGTTTATTCTCTAAACCGCCCTTCCTATATGCGTCATAGTGCCCGCAGGTATTTGCTATTTTATCCATTGCATACAGAAGCGATGTCAGTAATATTGCCCTTTCGCGGGTATTTATCTGCTGCGTTCGAGCCTTATTTTCTATATCCTCTCTGATAAAACCTATCTTTTTGCAATTTTCCACGTCAAAGAAAGTATCCCCGAAACACTCGCTCATATAGTTATCTTCCATGCTCGGTATTTGATTGTAAAAAGACAATAGTGTCTCTATTTTCAAGGGTGAAAAGGGTAGGGGACAAAACCAAGTAAGGTGGCATAGATAATTGCTATATAAAGAGTCGTTGGTTATCAGCGTTTTATCGCTAAAAGCCGAAGCTACAGCACCTGTGCCTGCAAATATATCAGCAACAACCCTTATATCACTGCATTCCTTTTCTACGATTGTTTTTATAAAAGGCAAGAGCTTATATTTATTCCCTAAATACCTTCGATTATTTATTTTTGTAGTCTTTGCAAAGGTAAAAAGGTCTCTTTTCTCTTTTTGTATATTACCCAGATTAGCCAAATCTTTTTCTACAATAGCCATATTAATTCCCATTACGATGCCATTTTTTTTATCGTTACTTTTTTGGCAAGTTTTTTTTGGTGTCACCTGACAAAAAAACTCTCCCACTATAATAATAGCAGGAGAGTGATTTATCGTATTTTTGTGCGATTTATTTTATAGCTGCTTGTGCTGCTGCAAGGCGTGCGATGGGCACTCTGTATGGTGAGCAGCTGACATAGGTCAAGCCAACTTTATGGCAGAAGACCACGCTGTCTGGGTCGCCACCGTGTTCACCGCAGATACCGAGTTTGAGCGTCTTTCTGGCTTTTTTACCTTTTGTGGCAGCCATTTCTACAAGTTGTCCTACGCCGTTTTGGTCGATAGTTTGGAAGGGGTCAGCGGGGAGTATTTTGGTATCGGTGTATGTGGGGAGGAATTTCCCAGCGTCATCACGGCTATAGCCGAAGGTCATTTGGGTTAGGTCGTTTGTGCCGAAGGAGAAGAACTCTGCTTTGGCGGCTATTTGGTCGGCAATCAAGCAGGCACGCGGGATTTCTATCATAGTTCCGACTAAATAATCGACTTTATCTTTCTTTTCTTTGAACACCTTTTCTGCAGTATCGCGGATAATCTTTTCTTGATTCTCGAATTCTGTCACGGTGCCTATCAGCGGTATCATGATTTCCACGCAGGCTTTGATATTCTTCTTCTTTAAGTTCAAAGCAGCTTCTATGATAGCTCTGGTTTGCATTTCGGTGATTTCTGGATATGTAATACCTAAGCGGCAACCACGATGTCCGAGCATTGGGTTTACTTCGTGCAGAGAGTCAACTCGTTGAGCCACTTGTTTAGCAGGTATTTTAAGCATTTTTGCAAGTTCTTCTTGATTTTTCTTTTCAGCAGGGACAAACTCATGCAGAGGTGGGTCAAGCAAGCGAACAGTCACCGGCAGACCTTTCATAGCCTCGAAGATACCCTCAAAGTCTTTGCGTTGGATAGGCAAAAGCTTTGCCAGAGCCTTTCTGCGTCCGGCTTCGTCTGTGGCTAAGATCATCTCACGCATAGGGGTGATACGGTCACCCTCGAAGAACATGTGTTCTGTGCGGCAAAGACCGATACCTTGTGCACCGAAAGAACGGGCAACTGCACTGTCTTTTGGTGTGTCTGCATTGGTGCGAACGCCGAGCTTTGTGTGTTTGTCGCAAAGCTTCATCAGGGCTGCAAAGTCTCCCGAAAGCTTTGGATCTTCGGTGGCAAGCTTGCCTTCATACACATCACCGGTCGAGCCGTTGAGAGAAATAAAATCACCTTCTTTATAGGTCTTTTTGCCTATGGTTAGGGTGCGAGCTTTGTAATCCACTGCTATGTTACCAGCACCAGACACGCAGCATTTACCCATGCCACGAGCAACCACAGCAGCGTGGGAGGTCATACCGCCACGAGCCGTCAAGATACCTTGTGACACATGCATTCCGCGTAGGTCTTCGGGCGAGGTCTCGATACGCACGAGTATTACTTGCTTTTTGTCTTTACTCCATTTGTCTGCGTCTTCGGCAAAGAAAACTATTTGCCCTGTGGCAGCACCGGGAGAGGCAGGCAAGCCCTTTGTGATTACTTTTGCTTTTTTGAGTGCTTCAGTGGTGAAGATAGGGTGCAGTAATTCGTCTAATTTTTTGGGTTCTACGCGCATAAGAGCGGTCTTTTCGTCTATCATTTTCTCTTTTAGCATTTCCATAGCTATGCGGACTTGGGAAGCGCCTGTCCTTTTGCCGTTGCGGGTTTGGAGCATCCAGAGTTTATTGTCCTCGATGGTGAACTCCATATCTTGCATATCTTTGTAGTGCTTTTCGAGTTTCTTTTGAGTTTCGTTTAGTATTTTATATAATTCGGGCATCACTTCTTCGAGAGAAGGGAATTCCTTTTTTCTGCGTTTTTCATCCACGCCTTGCAATTTTGCCCAGCGTTTTGAGCCTTCGAGCGTGATTTCCAGCGGTGTGCGGATACCTGCCACCACATCTTCACCTTGTGCATTTACCAGATATTCGCCATTAAAAATGTTTTCACCAGTAGCAGCGTCACGGCTAAAGCAAACGCCGGTGGCACTGGTCATACCCATATTTCCAAAGACCATAGCTTGCACAGAGACAGCTGTCCCCCACTCTTCTGGGTAACCGTTTAGCTTGCGGTAATACACAGCCCGGTCGTTCATCCAGCTTTCAAACACCGCATAAACTGCTCCGTAAAGCTGCTCCCAAGGGTCGGTGGGGAAGTCTTTTTTCAGGCGTTTTTTCACCATAGCTTTAAATTTGGTGACGAGCTCTTTTAGGTCTTTTACCGATAGCTCTGTGTCGTTCTTTGCCTTGCGAGACTTTTTCATCTCGTCGAGTATTTCTTCAAATGGGTCGTGTTCTTCTTTTGACTTCGGCTTCATACCCATCACCACATCTCCATACATCTGGATAAAACGGCGATAGCTATCCCAAGCAAATCTTTCATTGCCTGATTTTTTGGCGAGAGCTTCGACTGTCTTGTCGTTTAGACCTAGGTTTAGCACTGTATCCATCATACCCGGCATGGACACGCGTGAGCCTGAGCGGACAGATAGCAACAGTGGATTTTTCAGGTCATTAAACTTCTTGCCCATAGATTTCTCTATCACGGACACAGCGTTTTTGACCTCAGCTTCGATGAGCTTTTTTACTTTTTCTTTACCGAGTGCATTGTATTCTGTGCACACTTCGGTGGTGATGATAAAACCAGGAGGGACAGGAACACCTATCAAGTTCATTTCGCAAAGATTTGCACCTTTACCCCCCAGCAATTCTTTCATCTTGGCATTGCCTTCGGCTTTGCCATCTCCGAATAAATAGACTCTTTTCTTGTCTTTCATGTTAGTCTCCTATATATTAACATATTATTTTACAATATCTTGAGAGGTTTTTCCGAACACCCCCCGCTTACCAAATTTCTTGATATCGCAACTAAATTTAGTAGAGTGATTTTGTCAAGACTTTTTTCAAAAAAAAACGCTGGTAGAGAAAAAACTGTAAAAGCTGCCACCACCTTCCTCCATAAATGATCCTATATTTATTCTTATAAAAGATGTTCCTAACCTCTTATAGAAGGGAAAAACAAGGGTTTGTAACACTATATGAGGCAGCTGTTTTTTGCCCCTCAAAAAAAATGTAATAAATATCAGATTTGGTAGTTTCATATTTATCTTAGGTATAAAACCAAATATTTACATACAGGAGAGATTTATGAAAAGAAAAATTTTTCATATTACCATTTTTATCATCTTAGCATTGGTCTGTGCGTCAGTATCAGCTCAAGCACCAAAAACAAAGGATAGTGACCCCATACTCGTAGAGATAAAAGGCTACGATATCATGACCTCTGATTTGCTAAAAAAGATTGAGAATCTGCCTACTCTAAACCAAAGTCGTTTTAAGTCTGTCGAGGGACAGCATCAGATATTAGATATGATGGTTACAGAGCAAGTATTTCTAAAGAATGCAGATGAGCTGGGCATAAAACAGCTCGAGGAAGTAAAGGAAGCTATACATTTAGCGCTTCGTCCGGTGGCAAATGAGATACATTATGCCGAGCTTTTGGATAAAGAGCCAGCAGTGACAGCAGCCGAAATAAAGAAGAATTATAATGACAATATCCAGAATTTTACTATCCCCCCCAAAATCACTATACAGCATTTACAGATAGATAGTGAGGAGCTCAGCGTGATATCTGAGATGGCAAAATCAGAGCATGCAGACTTTGTAGCTATGATTCGGGAGCATTCCAAAAACCCTCAGACAGCTGCAAGCTTAGGTCTCATCAGAAATATCAGATTAAATGGGAACATAGTGGGTATCGGAAATGACCCGAAATTAGAAGGATATATAGATAAAGCTACCGTGAGCGAAGAAGTAATCCACGGTCCTTTTACCACCGAGACGGGCATCCATTTTTTCAAGAAAATAGAGCATGAGCCTGCCATAGTTCGACCTTTCGAAGATGTAGCTCTCGATATAGAATCACGACTAACTTCTGCAAAAGATCAGGAATTTTACGCAAAATATATGGACAGCCAATACAAAAAATATGCAGTAGTTACACATAAAGATCTCATACCTGAAAATATCTATGAAGTCTCTTCTAGCGAAATGCAAGTGGTCATCACAGAAGGTAAACACCCTGATATACGATTTACTCTCGGTGAATATTTAGCCGCTCTACGCTCTGCTATGCAAGAAAGAGAAGATATAGATCAGCCCCATGTTCGTGAACGGATACTAAAAAGAGAGGTGGACTCCAGAGTAATGTATGCTGCTGCCCAAGACGCAAAGGTTTTGGAAAGAAAAAAGGACGACTATCAGATGCAACAAACTACTATTTCCAC
>WRIO01000013.1 GCA_009782695.1 Candidatus Cloacimonadota bacterium | reverse complement strand
ACACAATTTCAGAGGATTGCCTTGTCTGTATGATAAAAGGTTTCAAGCCACGCGGCGACGATAATCGACCCGACAGGGGAATACTGCCGCTTGTTGCTATGCTTACTTCCGAAAAGGTTTATGTTCTCTCATATATTTACGGGCCGTTGATTGAACGCAATTATCGCCTGTTACTGTCCGACCCTGTGCGGCTTTCCGAAATAAGCGGATTTTGGAGAGCATTCTTATCGTTAAGCGATTTTTTATTGCTTGATGCGCCCTTGCTCGGCGCAGACGAAATAATCCATAAGTTTATAGACAACCGTGATGTCAAGCAAAAATATATTTCGCAGAATAAGACTGGAGATTTTGAAATTGCGGCAATTTCCAATGTGCCTAATAATTATCGTGAAGATGATGTTGACACCGTATTGCACTATATTTTTTCGTACTTGCTTGAAAACGCGTTTGAGGGAATGTGTAATCCGCCTGGCGGCGATTGGAGCGGATTATCGGTACGACTAAACGATTGTGAGTATCGTTGGCTGTCTTTGCCGCGCGTGAGCAATGCAAGTAAACGACCAGACCACGTTGTTGAATTATTTATTTTGAATGAAAAACCCATTTTATTTGTCATTGAATCAAAAGAGCGGGGCAACGATTTAGAAAATGACATCGGCGTTAGGCTTAAAGATTATATTCGTTGGTTGATGAGTTTTACTCCAAGTGTGAGTAGAGCTGAAAATGAAGAATGGCGTGATGCAGAGAGGAATGTTGATATTGATAGTTTCGAGATTGTTTCTGCTGGAGCGTACATAAACGATGGCAGATACGATAATCAACTGATTTTACAAAATAGCAAATGCGATTTGTTGTTTCTGTGTACTCCCGATGAAGAGAAAGGTTTTTGGAAAATCGAGATATTGTCTAATCAAGATTCTGAAAAAGCAGCGGAGATAAAGTCTGATATACTTAGGTATCGGTTTGATATAGGTAAAAAGGGGGTGAGGTAAATTAGAAATAAGGTGTGCTTCGCACGAATATGTAAACTGGATTCTTCGCTACGCTCTGAATGACGGAAAGGGGGAGCGGACGGGACGCAATTCCCCTCCAATTTTGGAGGGGTGGACGCTTTAGCGGACGGGGTGGTTAAGTTAAATTAGGAATTAGAAATAGTTGTGTGCTTCGCACTGATGTTTAATATTTCACATCCTTCACATTCTGCGAAGCAGACATATCATTCACATCGTCAAAACCACCCCGTCATTTTTACGCAAGCTCCAAAATGCCACCCCTCCAAATTAATACGAAAATAAATATTCGGGTATCGGGACGATATCCCCTACGATGTGAAGGGAAATTAACACACCATCTACAACCTCTCGCCGTCATTCAGAGCGTAGCGAAGAATCCAGTTTACACATCTGTCCGTAGGACACCGCCTTCTATCCCGAAGGGATAATAGCTTAATAGAAATAGAGAACCAATACAATATACACCCCGAAGGGGTGTGACAGAAGGCAAGTGTTGTTTCACCCCTTCGGGGTGAGGTCATCGTGTTTGGCTTACGAGCTATTGAGCTATAACCACATTCGTGGTATATTTGTGTGCTATGCACAGATGAATATTAAGGAGAGTGAGGACGCTTTCCGCTACAATTATACGGGTACACACAAATTCCTTGACATTTTTCACTAGAAAAAAAAAATTGTATTCCTAATATATTGTAGGTAAAGTATGGAAATATTTAAAGAATTAGAAAACCACCTAATGCAAAACCCCGATTTTGTATCAGATACAAATGAGCTAAAAAAATGGATTGTGATGGACAAAGCTTATGACTGTGATGAATCACTGATACTCTCCCTTTTGGAAAATAAAGTCTTAAAGCAACATTTCTTTAAAAAAATCGGTGAATCATTAGTGTTTGACCAGAAAAAATTTATGCTGTTTTTAGAGCAGAAAAATTATCTAAATGATAGCTTTACAAAATATAAAAATAAAATCGGGTTAAACATCGGAGGAAAGTATCTAAACCAACGAAATGAAGTGGCACTCGTCTGGCCCTTTAAAGACTGTATATTAGAAGGCGGGCAATCAAAAGACGACCAGAAAAAAAATGAGATTTTATTCAATGAAATCCTTGCCCAAGACGAGATTTACCAGCTACTAGAACCAAAAGTAATCACAGCAGGAAAACGGATATCCTCCGAAGGAGAAACAGACCTGGTGAGCTTCAACAGAAATTCCGAAGGCAATATCACAGATAACTTGCTGATAAAGGGAAACAACCTCCTGGCACTATACACCCTGTTAGAACAGTTTAAAGGGCAGGTAAAACTAATATACATCGATCCTCCCTATAATACAGGCAATGATTCCTTTGGTTATAATGATAGATTTAATCATGCTTCCTGGCTAACCTTTATGAAAAATAGGTTAGAGGTGGCAAAACAGTTTCTCCGAGAGGATGGTGTGATATTTGTTAGCTGTGATGATAATGAATTTGCATATTTAAAAATACTGATGGATGATATATTTAAGAGAGAAAATTTTTTAAATGATATTATATGGAATTCTACTAAATCTGTAACAAATACAGCCCTTGTGTCCGTTTCTCACACGCATAATTTAGTTTATTTTAAAAATTTACCTTATTTTACAAAAAATAGAAATGAGTTTCGATTAAAAGAAACTGGTGAAGGTTTTTCAAATCCAGATTTTGACCCTCGTGGTCCGTGGAAAGCTGACCCTTTTCAAGTCGGAGGATGGCGTCCAAAACAACAGTATGAGATTATCAACCCGCACACTGGAGTTATATATAGACCGAATGATGGCAATAGCTGGAAAAATGAAAAGAAAGTTTTTGATGAATTAGTAAAAGAGAACAGAATAGTATTTGGGACGAATGGGGACTCTGGACCATATAGAAAACGGTTTCTAACAGAAGCTCTTCAAAGCGGTAAAGTAGCTAAAACATTGTGGGATGATGTCGGCACCACTACAAGTGGGACGCGGCATCACCTAGATTTATTTTCCAAAATTATTTTTAAAAATCCAAAACCAGAAACATTTTTACAGAGAATTTTAGAGCTATCAACCAAAGAAAATGACATTGTTTTAGATTTCTTTCTCGGTAGTGGTACCACAGTAGCTGTTGCACATAAAATGAAAAGGCAATATATCGGCGTGGAACAGATGGATTACATTGACACTGTATGCAAAGAAAGATTAAAAAAAGTGATAAACGGTGAAAAGGGTGGCATATCCAAAAGTGTCGATTGGAAAGGTGGCAGCAGCTTTGTTTATTTTGAGCTGAAAAAATACAATCAAGGCTTTATGGAGCAGATAGAGTCAGCACGAGACACAGTAACGCTTTTGGACATTTGGGAGAGCATGAAAGCCCATTCTTTTTTAAACTATAATGTTGACTTAAAAAAACAAGAAGAGACAATAGAGGACTTTAAGGGATTAGCTTTAAACGAGCAAAAACAAGTGTTATGCTCACTACTGGACAAAAATCAGTTGTATGTGAACTTATCGTCGTTAGATGACAGTGACTACCATTGCTCAGAGTCAGAGCGGCAAATTACTCTCGATTTTTATAAAAAGGAGGATAGATAATGTCTTATCTTTACAGAGAATTTGAAAGCACATTTGCCAGCAAATTTATGGAGGAGACCGATGTCCCCAAATGTATCACCGACAACCTAAGGCACCCCCTTCGTCCATATCAAATAGAGGCATTTAAGCGGTTTGTTTTATACGAGAGTAATGACATATTTACAGGCAAAAGAGAACTGCCCTTTCATATCCTTTACAATATGGCTACCGGCAGTGGCAAGACGCTGATAATGGCAGGCTTGATTCTTTATCTATATACTAGAGGTTATCGGAATTTTATATTTTTTGTAAACACTACGAACATTATCCTGAAAACCAAAGATAATTTCCTGAACTCACGGGCTTCTAAATACCTGTTTTCTCAAAATATAGTGATAGACAATAAACAGATATATATAAAGGAAATGTCCAATTTTGACGATTCTGACCAAGATAACATCAGCATAAAATTCACCACTATTCAGCAGCTACATTTAGACCTGACAAATACAAAAGAGAACGGCATAACTTATGAGGATTTGATAGATAAAAAAATAGTGCTGATAGCCGATGAGGCACATCATTTAAATGTGGCTACCCGCAAGCAAATCACCCTAAATGAGATAAACGACGGAGGTTGGGAAGCAACTGTAATAAAGATATTGAACCAAAATATAAAGGGCAACCTTTTGTGTGAATTTACAGCGACTATCGACCTGGAAAACCCAAGTATCCGCCAGAAATATACTGATAAAATCATCTATAAATATGATCTGGCAGACTATCGAAAAGATAAATACAGCAAAGAGATAAACCTGCTCTGCTCACAGTATGACGAAAAAGAACGAATACTGCAAGCTTTGATATTAAATCTATACAGGCAGCTACTAGCACTCGAAAATGGCATAAATCTAAAACCTGTGATATTATTTAAGGCAAAAAGAACCATAGAAGAGTCGGAAAACAATAAAGAAACCTTTCACAGCCAGATAGAAAGCTTATCTCAAAAAGACATACAAAAAATCCGAGAAACATCGGCTATCACGATAGTCCAAAAGGCTTTTTTGTTCTTTAAAGAAAGAAATCTGGCAGATACAGATATTGTTTCCAGATTGCAATTTATGTTTAAACCGTCTAATTGCCTAAGTGCAAATAACGAGTCTGAAACAGATAAAAATCAAATATTGCTGAACACTTTGGAAGATCAAAGCAACCCCATCAGAGCTATTTTTGCTGTGCAAAAACTTAACGAAGGCTGGGATGTGCTAAACCTCTTCGATATAGTGAGATTATACACAGAAAGAGACACAGGTGGCAAAACCATCGGCAAGACAACCATCGCAGAGGCACAGCTTATAGGTCGTGGAGCAAGGTATTTCCCCTTTATTTTTCCCGATAAACAAGATAAATACAAGAGAAAATTTGATGATGACCTGGGAAATGATATGAGGGTAATAGAGGAGCTATATTACCACACCAAAGAAGATAACCGATATATCTCAGAGCTAAAAAGAGCCCTGGTCCAAAGCGGTATATACGATGATAGGCATATCACAAGACAACTAAAACTGAAAGATATATTCAAGCAATCGGAATTCTATCAATGGGGTTATGTGTATCTGAATGAGAAAATTCCCAAAAAGCATGATAGCTCTGCTAAACTACACACCTTGCAAGGCTTGAAAGTGGCAAAAAAGAATATAAGCTGTAGCATAGCTTCAGGATTAGGATACTCATCAAATGCCTTCACAAACAAGATAATTCACACAGATTTTGACGATATGCAAGACCAAAAAGACTTCAGTTTGGCAGATATGCCTTATCATGTCATTCGGTCAGCAGTTCACCAAAACAAGTTCTTTCGGTTTGACAACCTTTGCAGATATCTTTGTAACTTATGTTCTATCAGAGACTTTATCCAAAAACACTTGCAACGACTGGAAATAACCTTTGTAGGTTCAAAGGGGGGGTTGAGGCACTTGAGTCACAGTGCTTTTTTTAATGCTATTGCTAAATTGTTGCAAGAAATAGAGATAGAGCTTAATGCAGATTTTTCGGAAAGTATCGGCACAGAGTTCAAAGGATACCCTATACACCAAGTTTTTAAAGATAAAGAGATAAATATCGAGATAGGGACAGAGCGTGAAAAAGGACAACAGGAATTAGTATCAGATAAAGAATGGTATGTGTTTGACGCGAATTATGGCACGACAGAAGAGAAGAAATTCGTGGAAATGTTCCATAGAGAATATAGCAATTTAAAAACACTTTATGACTATATCTACCTGATCAGAAACGAGAGACAAGTCAAGATTTACAGCAAAAATGGGCAAGCCTTCGAGCCTGATTTCTTGCTATTTTGTATAGATAAAAAGGGGGTCAACTATATACATCAAGTGTTTATAGAGCCCAAAGGTGACCATCTGAGGGGGAAAGACGCTTGGAAAAATGACTTTTTGCGGGACTTAAACAAGGAACATTTAGTGATACCCACAAATATCGCAGGCAAAGAAATAGAATACACCATCACTGCTGTGCCGTTTTACACTTCTACTGACGAGAATGACTTCAAAAAAAGCCTACGAAGTGTATTGTCACAAAACTCTTATTAACGGGGTTATGGAGAGCAGAGACGCTCTCCGCTACATTGGTTTTATGTGGGGGAAAAATGGGGTGGCTGATGGGGCTCGAACCCACAACAGACGGAACCACAATCCGTTGCTCTACCATTGAACTACAGCCACCGTGATATGTATGGCACGCCTGAGAGGATTCGAACCTCTGACCCACAGCTTAGAAGGCTGTTGCTCTATCCAGCTGAGCTACAGGCGCACTTTGGTAGCGGCACTCGGATTTGAACCAAGGACCTACTGATTATGATTCAGTTGCTCTAACCAGCTGAGCTATGCCGCCGAATAAAAATGGTAGCGAGGAGAGGACTTGAACCTCTGGCCTTTGGGTTATGAGCCCAACGAGCTACCAACTGCTCCACCTCGCGTCAATGTGTGCCAAAATATTTAAGGGGTGTTTTTTTGTCAAGCGTTTTTTTTACAAAGAAATAAGCAAACCAAGCAGGTAAAATTTTGAAACAGCCTATTTTAGAGGGTTTTACCCTCGATAAAGCGTTTTTTTTGCTTTATTTTGATATAAAAAAACCATAAAAATCTAGTATTTTTCTTTCTTTATTCGATTTAGCATTTTTTACTTGACTAAAAAGGCTATTTAAAAAATATGTCAAACGGTTTTAAAAGTTATGTATAATATATTGTTATGTAGTGTCGGCAGGAATGGTGCGATGGTCAAATCCTTGCGGGAATCCTTGCAAGGAAAAGGTCTTTTAGTTGCGGTGGATAGAGACAACACCGCTCCTGCTTTATATTTAGCAGACAAAAGCTATACTGTTCCACGTAGCGATCATGAGAGCTATCTGTCTGTGCTATTAGAAATATGTGAAAAAGAGGCTATCAAGGTAGTGCTACCACTAGTAAACAAAGACATCCCGATATTAGCTGCTAACCAAGATAAATTTAGCGAGAAAGGAATAGTGTTGCTAGTGTCTTCTTTGGAAACAGTGGAGCTATGTTTAGATAGATATATGACGTATAAAATATTGAAAGATAATAATATACACACTACAAAGACTTATTTTGCAAAAGCAGAGATTATGATCGCCCTCGAGAAAAAAGATTTGGGGTTTCCTCTGTTCGCGAAGCTCCGAAAAGGTGACAATATATCAGCTGCCACCATAGTGGTCTCCACAGAGGACCTAGATAGGGTTTTGAGCCTCTCAGATGACTACATAATCCAAGAATATATGCACAATTGCATAGAGGTAGATGCCGATATTTATGTAGATAAAGTGAGCAAAAAAGTGGTGTCAATATTCAGTAAATTATACGTAGAGAATAGACATCGTGGCACCACAAAAACCGTTTCTTTTCACGATGACAGACTGTTTGATATGATCCATGAAGTGAACAGACTTTTTGATTTTGCGGGTCCTATAGATATGCGGTTTTTCTGTGATAAAGGCGTGTATTACCTAACTAAAATAAACCCACACTTTGGGGGTGCTTACCCTCATGCTTACGGCACAGGTGTCGACTTTATACCACTGATACTAAACAACATAGGCAGCACCGAAAATATGTCAAATATCGGTAACTATGAAAAAAATGTGGTGATGATGATGTATGACGAAGTAGTGATCCACAAGCAAAATGAACTGATCTGGGGTAAATATTCGTAGCACTAATTTGCCTCTAAAAAATGTTTCTCTACATCGACTACAGGCTGTGAGAGGGACAGTAAAAAAAAACCAGATATGAACTTATATAAAAGAAATTAAGAATACTTATGACCCTAGAAACCTACAACAATAACATAAATTGGCTTTGTGTAAACAAAAGTCGATGTTTTATTAACCCTGAAATATCTCAGAGTGTCTATCAGTTTCAGACAGTGATTAGCAAAACAGAGAGCGTCCCCTCTTTGATAGTGTCTGTGGCGTCAAAGGACTGGGAGATAGTAGATATCCACAGTGAGTTTGCCCCTTTAAAAGAGGCAGAGCAGATAGCGGGTAGCCTAGTAATACATGGAGATGAGCTGGTGGTGCTGGGGCTTGGGTTAGGCTATGTCGCCACAGCTATTCGTAAGCGATTTCCAGATAAAAAGCTGATATTGATAGAGCCAGACAAGCAGGTCTTTTATCTAGCGTTGAAGCACATCGACCTGGCTTTTTTGGACTTTACGGCTATCTATGTGGGGTATGATGATGCAGGTATAAATGCCGTCAGACCGCTATTTAGTGCAGAAATATACACTCAAAAAAGCATCGAACGGCTTTATCCTGAGAAGTATGCCCGCATCAAAGCTTATTTGCAAAAGAGCCAAAAACATAGTTTATCAGAAAAATGGAGATACCAGAAATTCACTGCTGATGTCACACGCATCCTTTTTATAGATTCCGGATATGTGCTATCTAAAGAGTGTCTGACCGCTATTCAAAAAACAGGTAACCTTGCCCGCTATATCCACATCGACACTGACAACTATGATTATGAGATTTTTATAAAGCGTTTGCTAAATGACATCATAGAGTTTAAGCCTGATTTCGTGCTAACCATAAACCACCTTGGTTTTGACAAGGAAGGACGCCTCACCCAGCTTTTCAGTGACATCGAGCTGCCTTTTGTTTCGTGGTTCGTAGATAGTCCAAATGTGGTGCTTTCTTCTTATGATCTAAATATCAGTGATTTTTGCAATATCTTTGTGTGGGACGATATATATATCCCGCAGCTAAAAGAAAAAGGTTATCACAGCTGTGAATACCTGCCTTTGGCAACTGACACAAGCATATTTTATCCCAAAAAAGTTAGCCATAAATACAATGTCTCTTTTGTGGGAAGTAGTATGACCTTTGCCGTGCATAAAAATATGCAGTCGTGGGTGCATAGAGACGATCTACAAAGGGCTTTTCCGGAAAAGGTGCAGCTGTTTTTGGCAGCAAAAACTCTAGTCTTAAAGGGTGAAGAAGCTGGTGATATAAGCTACACTTTAGATGACCTCTACTTTGACAACAGCGACCAGAGAGAAGATTTTGCAGCAGCAGTTCTGTGGCGGGCTACTCAGATATATCGGCAAAGCGGTATAGATAAGCTAGCAGATTTTATGCCTGCTGTCAGCGGCGACCCGAACTGGTCAAATATGCTCACCATAGAATATGAGACCCTTTCCGAACGCTGGTATTATGAGGATTTGTGCGATTTTTACAATCAATCAAGGATTAGCTTTAATATGACTTCTCTGCAGATGACACATGCTGTGAACCAGCGTGTATTTGATGTCCCTGCGACAGGTGGGTTCTTGCTGACTGACTACCGAAAACAGGTGGCAGAGTTTTTTGAAACAAAAGACAATTTGGTATGGTTTGATAATGTGGAGGAGATACCTTCACTGCTAAAATTTTATTTAGATAACGAGAAAGAACGGAAAAGGATATCGGACTCTGCCTATAGTATAGTGACCAAAAATCATACTTATGACCATAGAATAAAAAAAATGATAGAAATAATGAAAAAAAAATATAAATAACCAAGGAGTAATATGATGAAAAAAATATTATTAGTTGCACTCGTGCTCTCTGTGCTTGCACTCAGCGTGTGTGCAAATAACCAAGAAGGAGATATAGTGAAAGTAGTGATAAAAACGAGTAAAGGAAATATCGAGCTTGAGCTAGATAAAAGTATGGCTCCCATCGGCGTGGAGAACTTTGTCGGACTAGCTATGGGGACAAAAGAATTCACCGACCCAAAGACAAACGAACTGACAAAAGGGCACTTTTATGATGGTTTGATATTCCATAGAGTGATAAAAGACTTTATGATACAAGGTGGATGTCCACTCGGGAACGGCACGGGAGGTCCTGGCTATAAATTTGTAAATGAGTGCTACAAAGATGGTGAAAGGCTTACAGGCGTCATCGAAGACGAACATGTAGCTTACCAAGTCTACACAAATATTTTACTCCCCTATATGCAAGAAACTGAGGAAGACAGAAATCCAGAAATACAAGAGATTTTGGACGAAATAGGCCAACGCCGCAGTGGCAGACCACTCTTTGGCAAAGAGATAGAAAGGATAGAAGAGCTAACTGGCAGAGGTCCTGTGTATAAAAGAGAATTTATCTCCAAAGTCGATTACGGCACTATCTGTTATGCAAACTCTGGTCCCGACACAAACGGCTCACAGTTCTTTATAGTTACCAAAAAAGAAGGTTGTAACTGGTTAAATGGTGGCTACACAGTCTTTGGTAAAGTGACCAAAGGTATGGAAGTTGCCCACGCTATCGAAGATGTCGAAAAGAACGGCGAAAAACCTATCGAGGATGTAAAGATCATCTCTATTAGGGTGAAGTAAATTAAATTATAAATTATAAATATGGTGTGCTACGCACGATGAAAATTCCCCTCCACCACGAAGCGAAGCGAAGTAGCCTGTCATTTGGAGGGGTGGACGCGCTAGCGGACGGGGTGGTTAAACTCTCGCATACCGTCTACAGGACACCTCATTTCTAATTTCTAATTTACCTAAATTCCCTTGACAAAAAAGTGCCACTATAATTTTATGCTCTCGAAGGTTAGATTTCGCTTGGGGGGAGATGATATTAGAAGTGAACTATCTGAATTTGCATATTGAAAAGACCATTCTAAACCCTTTATAAATAAGTTTGAACTACATTAGTAATATATCTTTGGTAGAAGAAAAAATTTAGGAGAAAACTATGAAAAGATTTTTTATATTATTGACGACCATTATCGTTTTAGGCAGCAGTTTGTTTAGTGCATGGTTCGATGATTTACCCATCACTATCACCCAGCCGAATGGGTTGGAAATGAGTGTCTTTGCCTCAGGTGATGAGTTTCACCATTGGTTACATGATGCCGATAAGTTTACTATCATTCAAGACCCAGCCACTGGATATTA
>WRIO01000012.1 GCA_009782695.1 Candidatus Cloacimonadota bacterium | reverse complement strand
GATCACAAAGACCCACAAGCCACCATAAAGCATAGACGAGGTAAAGGTCACGATAGCCTTGTCCGTCTTGTGCCGTTCCATCACCTTTATGGTTAGTTTTTTTAAATGTTTAGCTACCAATTTACCAAAAAACAGTATAAGAATAGCTATGATCAGCTTAAATCCGAAATGCTGGATCAGCTCCAAAGATTTGCTCCAAATTTGTTCAAAACAGAGATTTTCCATTTTTTACCCCCAAAATTTTTATAAATGACAAAAAAAATAAACAGTGGTTTTCGTCAAGGGAAAAGCGTTAATAAATTAGAAATGTGGTGTGCTCCGCACAGATGAAAGCACTTCGTGCAGTTGAGGACAAACTTCGTTTGTCGTTGAGGAGCTTCGCTCGTTGAGAGTTAAAGTAAACACATCCTCCACATTCTGCGAATCAGACATATCATTCACATCGCCAAAACCACCCCGTCATTTTTCCGCAAGCTCCAAAATGCCACCCCTCCAAATTGGATGGGAATTTCTGGATTCTTCGCTACGCTCTGAATGACGGAGAAGGGTTGCGGACGATGTGCTATTCCCCTCCAATTTTGGAGGGGTGGACGCGCCAGCGGACGGGGTGGTTAAACACATCCTTCACATTCTGCGGAGCAGACATATCATTCACATCGGAGTGGAGAGCGGGACGCTCTCCGCTACAATAATTTGTTCCCTACGATATTTATATTATCTTCGGTAAAAAGGCAATATGCTCTGTCTTTTTCCCAGAGTCCGCAGTTTATGTAAGTGCATTTATCAAATACTTCTTGCTGTAAGATATGGGAGTGTCCGAAAACTATCAAGTCGTAGTCTGAGCTTATCTCTTTGGCTTTTTCGTGAAGGGTTTCGTGGGTATATGTAGCGATTTTCTGAGATTTTGAGCTGTTTGGATTGACTGTGGAGATGGTATCTGCTACAAAAAGTGAGAGTCTTTTGGGTAGCCGGTGAGCAAGTGATTTTACGAACTTCATGGATAGTAGCTTTTTTAGAAATAAATATCTAAAGTCTTTTTTTATATACTGATGACCATGAGAAATGAATATTTTTTTGTTGTTTATTACTTCTGAAAAACATTCTCTATATACCTCAAAACCGACTGTGTTGGCAAGGTAATCCCCTACCCATAATTCATGATTCCCCACCAGAAATATCATCCTGCAACCAGAGTTTTTCAGGTCTCTGAAAACATCGCATATATTTGCATAGTTTTTGATGATTTTGCTGTCCCATTCCATCCAAAAATCAAAGAAGTCCCCGGCTAGTATCAAGCCGTCTATTTTACCGACCAGTCCGGCAAAAAAGCCTTCTATATCTTTTCGATATGCTATGTCTTTTGGTCTATCTGTATATTTTATATGAAAATCTGAGGCAATGATGTATTTCATGGATTGTTTTCCTTGATAAAATAAACCTAATTAGAGCGGAGCTCACCTATAATTCCCATCCAATTTGGAGGGGTGGCAGGCTTGCCTGACGGGGTGGTTAAAATTTTCACATCATACTCATTATGAGGAACAGACATATCATCCACATCTCTCATAACCACCCCGTCATCCAACTACGTTGGTAATTACAAATGACAAAACACCAATGACTTGTAATTTGTCCTTTGTAACATGTCATTATTTATAGTCCACCCCTCCAAGTTGGAGGGGAATTTTGTCCCCCCAAACCCACACTTTTACAAAAATAAATGATAAAACAGGTTCACGCCGAACCGAAAGGCTGTTTCTTTTACTTCTGGTGGGTCGTTGTGGGTCTCAAAATCTGCCCAACCGTCACTTATATTTGACTCGTATGTGTAGAGCACCATTATCCTGCCAGCATCGTCTAATATAGCTAATAATTGTGGTCTTTTGCTGTCATGTTCGTGGATTTTGGGCAAGCCATTTGGGAAGTCAAAGTAGCAAGAAAATATAGGGTGTGAGGCGGGCAATTCTATCAGTGACCTTTCAGGAAAGACTTTGCTGATAAATTTCCGAAAGGACTCGTCTAAACCATAGTCATCATCGACATACAAAAAGCCCCCTGCGGTCAAATAATTCCGCAAATTCGAGATTTCGCTGTCGGTTGCCACTATATTCCCATGCCCTGTCAGAAATAAAAAGGGATATTGCGATATAGCTCCATCGGAAAGCTTAACCACTTTTTCCCGTTTATCTATCTTTAAGGGGATGTGCTTTGCCAGATAATCCGCAAAATTGGGTAATATTTCCGGGTCGTTATACCAATCACCACCGCCGTCATACTGCACGCGGGCTAACTGTATTTGTTGCAGGTCAGCGTGTAATACCGAACTGACAAGTATAGCAAGTATCAATAATATAGTTTTCATAAATGGCTTCTTTCACTTTAAAATCATGTGTCCGATTCTCAGAAAGGGTGTATTTTGTCAAGGGATATTTGAAATTTGATGTGGAATAAGAATATATTATTCTTGTTTGGGTAAGCAAACTCTGACGGTTTAGATAAAAATAGGAGCCTCTTTTTAACTTCCTATTACTATTCTTTTGCACTATACCGCCAGAGCTGCCTTGCTCCTATTACCCCCCGGTAACATAAGTAACATTCGCTAGAGTGCCCCCCCCTGCTTCTGTCGTAACACTTGCCACTGTGTAACCCCCGCTACTATCGCAGCACTCGCTGAAGCGAAACCCCCGTTACTTAGGTTGTAAAGTTAGCTTTTTATATCTTTTAGGAAAAATGGTATCTAACTACGATGAATATCATCATCACTACAGTCAGACCAAGCGTAACAAAAGCAAACTTGGTGTGTAGTTTACTACCTTTTTTACTGCTTTCATTACAAATCTTTTCACTCGTTCTCATATAGGTTCCCCCTTACTTTTTATAATATTAACACTATAAATATTTATCCGTTACAAAATATTTATAAATATTTTAAAAAAGTTTGTAACTAAATATAAACAAATGAGATAAAAATTGTAATAAAAGTAAAATATATATATGTGAAAGGGATTTTTTACGATAGCTTTGTTGGGTCGCGGAATGATGTTTGCTTCGCTAGGCATCATTCCCTACGAAAATCAACGACAAACGAAGTTTGTCCTCGATTTTATGATGTGCTTTTATCTGTGCGAAGCACACCAATATTTCTAATTTCTAATTTCTAATTTCCTAATATCCCCAGCCAGTCTCCCAGTAAGAATTGCAACCGTCCTATCAGTAGTGATATACGAGCCATAGCTGTGTAGCCAAAGGATGCCCCAAAGCTGATCATCAAGAAGATAATTCCCAGCCTCGCCACTCCACCGGTAAAGCCTTCGTGTTTTTTGCTAAAAAAGAAATAGACCAGCCCAGAAAGTGTCCCCACTATCAAGATAAAAGCCCCTAATACAGCGAGCACTGTCCCACCAGTAAAGGGGTTCACCATAGCCGAAACCACTTGTGACAGCACATCGGTCTTTAGATACATGATGATGCCCAAACCTGCTGTGGTGCCGACCATTAGTGCCAGCGGGTATTTGCCTAAAAAATCTAGCTTTGGGAAAATCCGAAGCACCATCATCATGCCCAAAACACCCGGTATGAGCAGCAGCCAGTTAGCCGAAAAGTCGGTGAATATTTTTTCAAAAAAGTTCGGGATGAGTATATTGTAAATAGTGTAAACGAACCAGTAGGCGGCAGAAATACCCACGAAAATCTGTTCGGCTATCTTGTAAAAAGGATTGTCTTTGTATAAAAAGCTCCAGATAGCCAGTGTGCAAAGTGCGCCTATCCAGATACCAAATTGAGTCCAAAATTCTGTCATTTTTTTGCCTCCTTTTGCTGTTTTCTGTTGCGATACCAAGCTATATTGCCTATGATGATAAAGATGATGATGATGATATGTGCTATCGACTGTGCGTCCATGCCGCTTGTGGCGGTGCCGGGCTGACCTATCAGCATTTCATATTCGGCTGCTTGCTTTAGTCCGCCGATGATCCCGTGCAGTTGTCCTGTGTTTACATAAGGCAGGAAACCCGGTGTGGAAACGGCTGTGGTGCCACCTGTCACAGGCAAGCCATATTTGTCACCTGCTGACATGATCCATTCTTTTATGCCCGGCGTGCCAGCAGAAATTGACACTACAAAGGCAAAGTCCGAAAAGTTTTTTACGTCTTTGAGGATAGGAAAATTGTGAATACTATTGCCGTTTGCATCGGTGGGGAACACTTCGGTAAAATTCCTTCCCATCGACTGTATAGCCACCAATCCGCCTGCGATATAGCCGAGATTTATGAAATTTTCTCCCCAAATGAGGTTATCCTTCTCCTTTTCGTAAATCAAGTTACCTAAATTGACCCCCATAGGCCAAAGTGCTAAATATACTATTTTTAGGTCTTTTTCGATAGCGTGACGGGTGATAGCGGTGGCAACCGGCGACAGCTCAGGACCGCTGCCAGGGTCAAAGTCAAAGGACATCAGTATCCTGTCGCCGGGTTTGGCAGAGTCTATCAGGTCATAAACTGCTTTGGTGTTTGGCATAACCTCTATCTTAAAACCTATCGGGAAAATCAAGGGTAACATCACACCCACCAACATAAATAAAAATATCCACCTTCTGTCTATCTTTTGCAAGTTCATCATTTACCCCCTAACCACGACCGCTCTATGCCCAATATAATCCGCAAGGAGCTACCGATGATACCTATGCCTGCACCTATCAAGATAGCCCTTTGCCCTGCTGTGTTCGGAAAGTCCATGATAAAAGAAGATAAATTCGGCAAATGTAAAAACTTTATAGCCTGTGGCAAGCCAGCCGTCAAGGAAGTGCCAAAGCTAGTATTACCTAGCATCACTATGATAGACACAGAAAGTAGCAGAGTGCTGTCCAGAGTGCGAGCGATAAATGCCCGATACGCAGCAGAGGCTATATAAAATGCAAGTATGGAAAACATAGCAGCCATCAAATGCTGATAGATATTGGCGAAAATATAGTCAAAGGGCTTGTCACCTAAGGCGCTTGACAGCCACTCACCGTGACCGAGCAGTCCTGGTTGCTTCTGCATACCGTAAAGTATTCCGACTAGAAACATCACACTAAAACTAATGATAGTAGCAAGGTGATACTTCCAGTTCGGTAGCTTGTAAACCACCTTGATGATGTTCATTTTCAGCAGACTGATCTGCCCCAAAATGATAGCAAAACCGGTGATGATCAAAAACCATATTTCGATATTGGCACTGATACTGCCAAAAGGTCTGTGCGGAATAAACTCCGCTAAAATCATCAGTAAACCAGCACAAAATGTGATAACTAATGGTAATTTATAATTCATAGATACTCCTGTATTTTATTTTTTCCCCGTTACAATAGCCGTCCGCGGGACACCATATAATTCCCCTCCAATTTGGAGGGGTGTCAGGCTTGCCTGACGGGGTGGTTAAGGTAGATGTGAATGATATGTCTGCTCCGCAGAATGTGTATGATGTGAAATATTAAACATCAGTGCGATGCACAACAAGCCATTCCTAACTCCTAATTCATAATTTAACTTAACCACCCCGTCCGCTCGCGCGTCCACCCCTCCAAATTGGAGGGGAATTTATATCCGTGCAGAGCACACCACATTTCTAATTTCTAATTTATCTTTACCCCAGCGTCAGAAACTCTCTCAGCCCTGTCACACCACAGATTTCTAGTAGCACCCCGACTATGATGAGTGCCATCACTATCATTTTGCCGAAGTCTTGTCCTTTTAGCGAGCCTATCTGTTGTGGGTTTTTGGACAGATACGCAGAGGCGGTAAAAAGCTCTTCGCCTATCAAGGTGTAATCACAAGCGGCGACAAAGAAGGGTATTTGAGCTGGTTGGGCAGTTCCTGATATTTGGATAGCCCCGATAGAGAAGCCTGTTTCGGCAAGGATGAGTGACTCTGCCCAGAAAGCGCCGAGCAGGAAGTTGGTCGCGGGCTTTTCTCGGAGCATGATGCCGTCTATACCTGCCACATAGCCGAATTGGTCGTCTGTCAGGTAAAAAATATCGTCACTTTTGAACTCTTCGGGGTAACCTGCCTTGAGGTAAGATTCCTTCACTATGTCTTTGGCAGCAACCATTACAAGCGAATTTCGGCAGGGAACTATCAGTTTTGTGTGATATTCTGCCACCTTTTCGGCTAATTTACCTAAAATGGTTAGTGCAGACAGCGTTTGGATGTCATTTATGTCGGATATACCCGGCACGAAGAGGATAGGTCGTCCCATCTCGGCTGCTCTGCCAACTGCCTCTTCCATTGCTTCCAGTCCGTTTATTTTGCGGATATAATACTCTTTGCCTTTGCTCGCTTTATATATATAGTGTAGCACAGCACCGCAAAAGACCAGTAGGAGTATCAGCAAGCCTGCCTTTGAGCGGTCGAACCACTGTGCCACAGGCGTGCATTCTGTCTGATATACTTCCACACTCGGGGGGTTGTCAAGATCTATCCACTTGTGCACGACTTCTATTTTGTAAAAGACAGGAGTGGTGTGATAGCCTTCAAACTCGTCTATCAGCTTGGTCTCGGTGGGATCAGTAAAGATTACTTGGAAATCTTGATTGTCAAAACTGCGATAAATCTGGATATTTTCAGCTTCTAAAAAGCGAGGGTGAAACTCTATTATCAGCTTTCTGCCATCATCATTCGGGAAGTCTTTTACGCTAAAATTTTCAGCTCCCAACAGGCTAATCATAGAGGATAAAAACAGGAGCAAAGTTACCCCAAAGAGCAATTTGGACTGTAAATAAAGTGTTTTATTATACATATATCTCCTTTAAATATAAGCTATTAAGCTGTCTATATACAAATGATATACGCACTCGGTATATCATTTGTATATAGACAAATCGTAGGGAACGATGCCTAGCGAAGCGAACATCGTTCCGTCAGATGGAAGGGAATTTCATCCCGTCCGCATCCTATTGCTGTCATTCTGAACGAAGTGAAGAATCCAGGATATTATATATCGTCCGCAGAACACCAAGTTATTGATAATTTATAATTTGATCTACCCCCCTGCCCCGTCAGGCAAGCCTGCCACCCCTTCCCGTTGGGACGGGGAAAAGTCGGTGTCCTACGGACTGATGTGTTATATTAACCACCCCGTCCGCTGCGCGTCCACCCCTCCAAATTGGAGGGGAATTGCACATCGTCAGAAATTAACCTAAATGGAGAGCCGGAGGCTCTCCGCTACAATATTTCGTTCCCTACGGATTATTCTTTTTCGAACACATCTTTACCCATGCCACAGACGGGACAAGTCCAGTCATCGGGTAATTTGTCAAAAGGTATGTCGTTATTCTCTTTTGGATCATAAGTGTATCCGCAAGGGCAAGTGTATTTTTCCATGATTTTATCCTTTCAAAGTCATTTAAAGTGGCACCATACCGTCGCAAGGCATAGTGCCACTATCAGACTTTATATTTTTTATTTTAATAATTCTCGGTGGTAACCTCAAAGTATTTTTTGGGGTGCTTGCAGGCGGGGCAAAGCTCTGGGGCTTCGATATTTTCGACTATATATCCGCAGTTTAGGCACTTCCAAAAGACTTTTCCGTCTTTTTTGAAAACTTTATGCTCTTTTACATTTTGGGCAAGTTTTTGATAACGAGCCTGATGTTTTGCCTCGACAGCAGCTATCAGTTTGAAAAGTATAGCTACATCTTTGAAGCCTTCTTCTTCGGCTGTCTTTGCAAAGGCAGGGTATATGGTTTCGCATTCTTCTTTTTCGCCACCGGCTGCATATTCCAGGTTTTGCAGGGTCTCTTCGGACAATGCCACCGGGTATCCAGCGTCATTTAGGACGATAGCTTCGCCGTCTAATCCATATTCGAGCAGTTTTTTATAAAAAAGTTTTGCGTGTTCTTTTTCATTTTCTGCTGTTTCGAGGAAGATATTTGCTATTTGTAGGAAGCCTTGTTTATCGGCTACGCTGGCGTAATAAGTGTAACGGTTTCTAGCTTGTGACTCGCCTGCAAAGGCTTTCATCAGGTTCAAGGCTGTTTTTGAATTTTTGAAATTTGACATAATTCTACTCCTATATTTGTCTTATTTTTTCCATAACAAGTGCAGGTTGCAAAACGCACGCACTTCTACGATATCTGCTTTTGGGACACAAAACTGTGCTGTGGGTGTGTCGCCCGGTTTTAGCAAGGCACGGCAAACACAAGCCTCTGTAACCACCTCTATGAAGGCGATATAATGGGCGTCAGTCATTGGATGTTCATCACTGCCGACTTTTACTGTCACGCAGTCGCCTTCTTCGATGATCACGGGGATATGCTTTTCGTTTGAGGCTTCGGTGGTGTTCGCCACTAATAAAGTCATTGCTTCGCCACAGCAAACGGGTTGCCCGCCACCTGCATGGGTGATTTGCATAAGATTGTGGCACTTTTTACAGTGGTATAAGTCATTGATTTTGGTCATTTCTACTCCTTTTAGAACTTATTTCTTATTATGCACTTTTTTTAAAATAAGTTATTTAGTCAAGCGTTTTTTTTTCTTTGGTAAAAACTAATTATTCCTTGACATTTTTACAGCATAAAAAAAATTTGGTATCTCGTGTAAGAGTAAGGAGTATTTGATGGGAAATATCGGGATGATAGTGTGGCAGCTTTTAGAGGTATACAAATGGATAGTAATCGCCAGGGCAGTCATATCATGGTTTTCGCCGAATTACAACAACCAGTTTTGGCGTTTTTTGGTCGAAATTACCGAGCCACCTTTAGGGTTTATCCGGGGGTATTTACAAAAGATTTTCCCCAGTATCATCGATTTCTCGCCGATTATTTTGATATTGCTGATTGTTTTAGTCCAAAACTTAGTAAGTGGTATAGTTTTTTTTAGGAGTGTATAATGTATGAAAAGATAGAGATATCCCCCGCAGACATACGTCATAAGGATTTCAAGACGAGCGTGGTTGGGGGATATGACAAAAAGGAAGTGCAAGAGTATTTAGAGATGCTGGCAGAACAGTTCGAGGATTTAAATGCCCAACGCTTTATGAATAATGTCGAGACTGCTCGTGTCACCATATACGAAGATAAATCCCAAGCCCAAGTAGCTATGGAACAGATCCAAAAACGGGAAGAGCTAATCACGAACACCCTACTGCAAGCACAGAATACACGAGATGAGATCATTCGCAATGCCCAAAAAGAAGCAGCAAATATAGTGCGCGACGCTGAACTTTCAGCCAAAAAAGCTTACGACGAGACCAATGCTTACCTAAATAGCTTGCGATTTGAATTTATAAACCTAAAAGAAAGCCACCGACAATACATATTACAGAGCCATGCACAGCTACGGATAGTGCTAGAACGATTAGAGCAAGACCCTGTGTTTAAAAGAGAAAACGAAGAGAAGATAAATGAAGCTTTTGAAGAAGCAAAAAAGATAAAACAGGTGAAAAAAGATGAATTACCAAATAACGATTAAATATCTCCATGAAAGGTTCGCAAATGCTTACCTTTTTTCAAATTCTGAATATAGCAAAGATTTTCAGCCACCGGACAAGTCAGCTGTTCCGTTTATACCAAAATATGCGATTATTCTAGGGACAGGTTTAGGAGGTCTCGCCAACGAAGTAGAAAAAAAGATGAGCATACCATATGATGAGATACCCGGCTTTGAAAAAAGCACTGCCCCCACCCATGAAGGCACTCTAATAGCAGGTTTTATAAAGGGAGTGCCGGTGATAGTGTTCAAGGGAAGGTTTCACTACTATGAAGGCTACCCCATGCAGCTGGTGGTGTATCCTGTGCGGATAGCAAGGCTACTAGGCGTAAAATATCTTTTTGTGACCAATGCTGCTGGCTCTCTAAACGAAGACTTTAAGCCAGGGCAACTAGTTCGGCTGAAAGATCATATAAATATGATGGGCTACAACCCTTTGATAGGTAGCAATGAGTTAGACAAAAAGATCATCATAGACGGCAAAGAAGTATACTCGTTTGGTGAAAGATTTCCCAGTATGCATCAGGTCTATGACAACGCTATAGCTGATATCGCACATAAAATAGCGGAGGACAATGGTATATCATTGAAGTCAGGCGTTTATTGTGGTCTGACAGGACCATCCTTTGAGACCAGAGCAGAGTGCCTGATGCTGAACCGTTGGGGTGCTGATTTGGTTGGGATGTCCACAGTGCCAGAGGTGATAGCAGCGGTTCATTGCGGGTTAAAAGTATTTGCAGTGTCTGTGGTGACTAACCTAAGTAATATTTATCACAGTGAGCCTCATTCTCAGAGCGATATCAAGAAGAACGCTGATAAAGCTGCCAAAGATTTATTATTTTTAGTAAAGAGCCTGATAGCAGAGATAAACACCACAGCAGAATAGAATAAAGACGAAAAGAAGGATATTTTATGTCAGATAAACCTTTGACGAAAGAAAAGCTAAAGCACTATAAAGAGATATTACTGATAGAGGTAGAAAATTCTCAAAAACTCATAAACCAGCTTTCCACAGATTATAAAAAGGGAACCAAAGACAGCTCAGGAGACCTTTCCGGCTACACATTTCATCAAGCAGACCAAGGCTCTGACACCCATGAACAAGAAAAAAACGCTTACCTGCTGGAGACAGAATACCAGAAAGTGAAGCTCATCACAGCCGCTATAAACAAGATACAAGATAAAACCTTTGGTCTGTGCGAGCTATGCGGTCACCAAATAGCAGATGCCAGATTAGAAATAATCCCTTATGTAAAAATATGTGTAAAGTGCCAAGAAGAAGAGGAAACCCGCAAAAAATAAATGCAAAAATATAACTTTAGTTATTTATATATCTCATTGTATACAATAGTTTTCGACCAGCTCTCGAAGATAGCAGTGAGGACCTATATGCCTGATAGAGAAATACCTGTAATAGGCGAATTTTTTAAGCTAACCCATGTGCAAAATTCTGGTGCTGCTTTTAGCCTCAGTATCGGTTCAGAAGTGACTAATAGGATAGTTTTTAGCATAGTCACTTTCTTTATGATTTTTGTGATTTTATACCTTTTGAGTCAGTCGAAACATTTTCTGGAAAAGATAAGCTATTCTTTGATAATCGGTGGCGCTATCGGCAATCTGGCTGATAGAGCCTTACTCGGTTCTGTTACAGATTTTCTGGATTTTGACTTTTTTACGATAAATATCAAAAGGTTCGATTTTTATATGGATAGGTGGCCTATCTTTAATATAGCTGACAGCTCGATAGTGGTAGCTATCTCGCTGCTTTTATTCTA
>WRIO01000011.1 GCA_009782695.1 Candidatus Cloacimonadota bacterium | reverse complement strand
CGTTGTTCTGTATACTCCCGTGCTTTTTGGCATATTTTAGGGTCGTCAAAAAAGGCTATCATCGTGGGTCCACTACCCGAAAGTAGCGTCTTTTTTGCCCCTATTTTATGTAATAATTCTTTGGTTTGTTGCAGGTCTGGATATTTTGCCAATATACCTGCCTCCAAGCGATTGAAACAAAATTCGGCATCTTGTTTCGCCAGTAGCTGCTCCCCCGGTGTGAGGTCACACATCCTGTCAAAATGTAAGGGATCTATCGACTGGTAGGCTTCTCGGCTTGCGATAGGATACCCAGGGTTCACCAGCAAAATATTATCGAAAAATAAATCGCTGTCCAGAGGCTGTATCACCTCTCCCCTATTCGTGCCTATAGCTGTGTAGCCTTCAAGGAAAAAATTGATATCGCTACCAAAACGGCTAGCTATATCCTGCATCTCTCCTATAGATAAATCCAAGTTCCACAAGCGTGACAAACCCTTTATGGTCGTGGCTGCATTACTGCTGCCTCCTCCCAATCCGGCTGCTACTGGTATATTTTTGTTTAGTTCTATTTTTACACCATATTGCACACTATATTTTGCTTGTATATAGATCGCTACTTGATAGATCAAATTATCTTTATTATTTAAACTTTCAAGCGAGGACAATATTTTTAAATCCCCGTTTTTTGTCAAAGAGAATTTTAATATATCATATAAATTTATCTCCGAAAAAACTGTCCATAAGCTATGAAACCCGCTGTCCATCCTGCCTAACACCTCTAAATAGAGATTTATCTTGCCATAAGATTTTAGTGTAAAAATATATACCTCTCTTTTAAATTATAAATTATAAATTAGAAATTAGAAATGTGGTGTGCTAGTCCAACTTCGTTGGAGTTACTAATTACAAGTGACAACACAACTTCGTTGTGAGTTACTAATAGTGGTGTGCACCGCACGGACGAGGACGCTTGCGTGCCTCAACTGCACCAAGTGCATTCCACATTTCTAATTTCTAATTTCTAATTTAATCGAATCTCCCATCTAAAGCTCTCTGCACATGCTTCAAACAGAGAAATATACCTCTCAAAGTCAATCTGGGTCGTCTCGCAAACTATCTCTGCTACGCTTTCTTCACCTGCAATATAATAAACAACCTTTTTCAAGTCAATCGCCGGGTATTTGACGACCATCATCAGCTTTTCGCCCCTCTCACCACTTGCTGTGACGAAAGAACTCTGCTCTACCTCAACGATATGAGGCAGATCCGAATATTCTTGCGCTTTATCCCCTACAAAATCTGCAAAAGATTCGCACTCCCAAGCGTAATATCCTATACTTGGCTTATACAGAACGGGCTCTGGGGAAACTATCATATTGACCTCTGCATTTCTCCAGCCTTTGGGAGACGCGAAGGAGAAGTGCCTGTATCTAGAATACACCCTGATTGCTTCGATAGACTTTATGCATTTTTCCAGTTTGGGCAGGTATTTTTTCGCTTCACTGCCCAGAACTTTGCAGCTAGCTATGAGATAATATCCGTCTGCTTTTTGGATTTCATACCTTATCTCTTTTACCTCGTTCTGGTCAGACTCCTCAAATATATCCCAGCTCACGTCAAGCTTCGTGTCGGTAGTAAACCTGTTTTCGCCACTAGTGACACCTATCTCATCTTCCCAAAAGTCGATATTCGCAGCAAACCCCTTCTTCACAGGAGCTACCAAAAGTCCAGCAGGTGCGATGTCCTTTTTTATAGCCCAACCCCTCGGTGGTATAAAAGATATATTTTTCTCCTCGAAAAACACCCTTTTCCCTTTATAGTTAAGCGCTTTGCGAATATCTGCATCACATGCCACAAAAGCACTGATCACTATCAACATAACTAAAATAAGGTTTACTATTCTGTTCATACTATTATTTCTACAAAAAAAAATGTCCGCTAAAATATTTCTAATTTCTACACGGAAGGCTTGGGGGAAAACGATGTGGATGATATGTCTGCTTCGCATAATGTGAGAAGGATGTGTTTTCAACTTTCTAACGAGCGAAGCTCCTCAACGCACGCTTGCGTGCCTCAACTGCACGAAGTGCACCACATTTCTAATTTCTAATTTGTTTTCACCCCTCCGATACAACCCCTTGCCGTCATTCTGAACGAAGTGAAGAATCCAGAAATTCCCATCCAATTTGGAGGGGTGGACGCGACAGCGGACGGGGTGGTTAAAAATTTATCTCCGTGCGGAGCACACCACTATTTCAAATTTCTAATTTCTAATTTAATTTAATACCCCTCACTCGTCAGCTCGCTATCCACGATAGAAAAGCTCACTTTACTCAGCTCTTCTGTGATATGTATCGACTTTTTCAGTATCCGGATATATGTGCCGGGAAAGACCTTTTTATAGGCAAGTATGTGCTTTGGCAGGTTATCGAGGTTTTTTAGCATGCTATTCACCTCTTCCTCGTATTTTGCTTCCAGGTTTGACAGTTCGTCTTGCAGGTTTTGGTATTCGGGAGCGTGCGTCAGCTCCATTTCGTGCATGTTATTTAGCTGCTTTGTCACGTTCATCATAGATTCTTTGGTAAAGGGTGTGATAGATATTTCCACTTCTGTGCCGATGCCACCTGTATTCCCAACCACAGCCACCTCGATATGTTCGCCGCTATGGTAGATACCGCCCACTATGCTACTATTTTCCTCGTGACCGTAGAGCCCACCTTCGGCAACTAACCGGCAAAACTGCATATTTCGGGAAAATTCTATCTTCTGTCCTGCCACTATTTTCGAGTTTTCAGCCGATGTAAAGCATATATTTCCTGTGGCAAATACTCCCGGATTTTTGCAATCTATGATATCGCCTTTTACATTGATATTGCCTTTTACTTCTACTTCCGCGTCGTTTATATCACCCAGAACCGTTAGGTCGCCTTCCACTTTGATTTTTACTTTGTCTATGATATCGCCGTTAACGGTCAATGACCCAAAGAATTCGAGGTCTTCGAAGGTTAAGTCGAGGTTTTTTTCCAGAGTAAATTCGCTCTTTACATGGACGAGGGACAAGGCATCCATATAGGGATAGCCTGACTTTTCGGCTATGATCTGCCCGCGTTCTTGCGAGTAAGACACATTTTCGCCTAAATAGTTCTCTATGATGCTCGATTCCAAGAGTTCTGGCTCCACCGTCTGACCGTAGATATTTATTCCCGCCTTGCTCGGTTTGGTGATAAATAAATGGGCAAGTGGCTCACCTTTCTTTATCCTCTTAAAGTCCCCCAGTTTTTTTAGATGGTTTCCACTGTCGGGGCGATAACATTTTTCAGTGTCGAAAAGGGGGGAAAATTCTATTTCTGGGTCTTTTGGCTTCACACCCATCGCAAAAGGGAAGGGGCTGTTGTAAACCTTTGCTATCTGCTTCTCTTCCACCATTTGGCGGGTCTCGTCGAAGCCATAGCTGATATTGGTCGTCTCTATCAAGTTCAGCAGTTCTTTTTCATTGATAAATTCTTTACTCGGCTTGATAGTCAAGTATGCACTAAAATTGTCCTCGGCTATTTCTATCACGAAATTGCCAAATTCGCTCTCATATATCTCTGCCATAAACCATCCCTGTTATGCTTATTTGTCGCCTATTCGTGCGGTCTCGTCGGTAGGAATAGTGCTGCTCATCCTCATAGGTGCAGCCACTTTTTTGCTCGATATTCGCCTCTTTGATGCCAGATAGCAACGCTGTGCTTCGGATAGCACCTGCTAGATCCAATTTTCGGCTAAAAGTATACTCACCAAACACATTCCCAAAGTCCTCTGCCACCTCGGGTGACACCTCGTAATGTTCACTGCAAATACCCACACCCACAGACATCTTGATGTCAGCCGGGTCGCTCTTATAAACTTCTTTCATAGTCATTATCACTTTCTGAACTATTTTTTGCCGCGTCCCCTCGCGACCAGAATGCACCACAGCTACCACTTCTCTCACTTTATCAAAAAGCAAAACTGGATAGCAGTCGGCAGTCCGCACGCATAAATATACCCCCTTTATATCCGTGAGCAGAGCATCCACTCCCCAAAAAGTCAGATTACCTTCTTTTTTCATATCGGATAAAGCTTTTTCTGTCAACACACCTACCTCTGCCGAATGGATCTGCTCCATAAATACTATATCGTCGGTCAAAATCTTTGTGCTGCTGTCTACCCACACAAAACCTCTGCTACAGCAGGATTGGTAGTCTTGTCGAGCATCCCCAAAAAACTGTTTTATCACTATATTACCTACTTTTTTACGAAGGTGCTATTTTTCTAAAACAATAAAAAATGTCAAGGGAAATTAGAAATTAGAATTTAGAAATGTGGAAAGCACTTCGTGCAGTTGAGGCACGCAAGCGTGCGTTGAGGAGCTACGCTCGTTGAGAGTTGAGAACAATTCGCGCGGAGCACACCACTATTAGTAACTCACAACGAAGTTGTGTTGTCACTTGTAACTAGTAACTCCAACGAAGTTGGACATGCACACCACTATTAGTAACTCACAACGAAGTTGTGTTGTCACTTGTAATTAGTAACTCCAACGAAGTTGGACTAGCACACCACATTTCTAATTTCTAATTTCTAATTTCTCTTCCGTCTCTATCTTCACATCTCCCCGAAAAACCACATTTTCCCCAAAGCTTACATTCCCCCTGATAGTCAGCGATTTGCAGGCTGCTAATGAAGGAATACCCTTTTGGCAGGCGGTTTTCAGCTGATCGATATTGCTATAAAAATTCGGGTCGAGGTCTAGTATAGTCTCTATCGCGCCTTCATTTTTCTTTAGCTCAAAATGTTCATCCAAAGAATACACATCAGACCATAATAGCAGCAGATCTTGGTTCTTTTTTACGGGTAAAAATCGGCTACGTGGAACCACGCAAGCCTTTGAATTTTCAAAAAGTGATATAGCTGAACCCATAGCAGTTTCCAGCTGATAAACAGGCACTTCTGCTACCTTTTTTTCGTTTAATATCAATGGCAACGGAAGCACATCTTTGTTGGTTTCGAGCAATTTTTGCAGAGATTTTAGGTTTACCCAAAGGTTATTGGTGTTAAAATATTTATACACCTCGATATCTTGGAACTCCTCCACCTCATTTTCAGGGCATTGTGCCACTTCCCGCAGGGTCAAGCGATCGCCTATAGCTGCCAAATGACCGCCCTTTTTATCGTTTTCTGTCCTATCACACACTTCCATCACAAACTCGATACCTTCTGCCACCATTTTGTTTAGTATTCCGGTGTCCACAGTGGCGCCCAAATTGTCACTATTCGAGATAAAGACATACTCGATGCCCCTGTCCAAAAGGCTTTGTAATATGCCTGTGCTTTGCAGCACTCCGTAAATATCTCCATGACCGGGCGGATTCCAGTTCTGTGTCTCGTCCTCATTTTGCAGAGGCGACAGGCTGTCTTTGCGCACCTTTAAAAACCTGTTTTGGATAAATTCAAGGGGTAGCCCTGCCAGCTCCAAGCTTTGATATTTCTGCAGAAATTCCAATGTATCAGACGAGGTGACAAAGCTATTCATAAAGAGCAATGGCAAGTCTATCTGGCAAGTTTCCCGTAGCAAGAGCGTCTGCTGGGCTATGATATCCAAAAAGGTGTAGCCGTCTTTCACTGTCAAAAGCGATTTCGCCTTGGAAAGCCCCATCGAGGTGCCCAGCCCACCGTTTAGCTTGATGATAGCCAGCTTCCGCAGGTTTACAGTATCCCCACCTGTCAGACTATCATGATAGATCAATTGATTGCTATTCGGCGTGCTAATCTGCGCCTTCGATAGCTTCCCCTTCTCACCCTTTTCCAGCTGCTGATAGTAGTATTCGAACACCTTGATACTGCTGCTGTGAATACCTTCTGCCTGCATAATATCGACAAACTTTTTTATCTCACTCATAAAACAACCTTAAATAAATTAGAAATTAGAAATAAGGTGCACTTCGTGCAGTTGAGGAGCTTCGCTCGTTGAGGACAAGCAAGCTTGTCGTTGAAAGCACTTCGTGCAGTTGAGGATGCTTCACGTCGTTGAGAGTTGGGATAAACACATCCTTCGCATCGTGCGTAGCACACCACTATTAGTAACTCACAACGAAGTTGTGTTGTCACTTGTAATTAGTAACTCCAACGAAGTTGGACTAGCACACTACATTTCTAATTTCTAATTTCTAATCTCTTCCCCTCCACTTTCACCCTCATACTCTCTTTGTATGCTAAAAGCTTTTCTTGCAGGTCTTTGCAGCCTGCCGACAGTATTTGAGCAGCTAAAATCCCCGCATTTTTCGCCCCGTTTAAGGCTACTGTTGCCACAGGTATCCCTGCTGGCATCTGCAAGATAGATAGCACAGAATCCCAGCCGTCGAGTGAATTTGCAGACTTTATGGGGACACCTATTACAGGCAGAGGTGTCATAGCTGCTATTACGCCCGGCAGATGAGCAGCGCCACCAGCCCCGGCTATGATCACTTTTATCCCTCTTTTATGGGCATTTTTGGCAAAATCTATTGCCTTGTCGGGAGTGCGATGAGCAGACACTATATCCATCTCATATTTTATCTCAAATTCCTCTAAAATAGAGGCTGTTTCACGCATGATAGGCAGATCGGAATCCGAGCCCATCACGATACTGACCACTGTCTCACTCATTTTTTATCCTCTGCTTCATCAGCATTACGCAGCATGGTGTGATATCCACTCAAGGCTTTATAAACAGCTTCGGGAGTTTTCGCGTGCGTCAGTAAATTTTTATTCTCGGCTGACATCAAAAATTTGGACAAGAAAGACAGGGAAAATAAATGTTGCTTGTCGTTGTGCAGGAGCAGCATAAAGAACAGGTTAACCGGTTGGTCGTCTATCGCGTCAAATTCTATCGGCTCGGTGCTACGCCCAAAAAGTATGGTCGGAACTTTGATTTTGGTGGGGTGCATGTGCCGTGGGTGGAGCAGCGCAACGCCGTTCCCCACAGCGGTCGAAACTAAATCTTCGCGGGCTATCACTACTTCATAGAGCCAGCGGTGGTCTTTTACTATCTTTAGATCGCGAGCTTTTTTACTGATGGTGGCTATCGCCTCATATTTGTTGTCAGCTGTAAAATCGAGGACGATATTCTCCACCTTGAAATAATCTTGAAAATGACAGACCACTCGGCGCATAGCCAAATCCTCTGCCTCTTTATGATCCAAAGATGCAAGCCAAGAATCTACACCCGCCTTTTCTATGCGGGCATTTTTCCCAACCCCTACCTTCTTTAATACCCCCGAATTTACCAGCTCGTTTACGACTTTATCTGTTACCTTCAAATACTGGGCAACCTCCGATATAGTCATCATACTATTCGCTTCTAACATCAAATACTCCTTTCGCAGACCTCAAATTTTCCTATCACCTAAAAGATACGCTAATATCCGCGTCATTATTCACAAAAACGAACACCTTCGCTCTCGTATAGGCAATAGTATTTTTATTATTTTTACAAATACCAAAAAATTTTTAGCGCCTATTTGTGTCAAGTTTTTTTTATTATTCCCCTTCATATCGTAGGGAACAGCCTAAGGTGAAAGATGTGTTTATCTCAACCTTATTTATAATTTATAATTTGTTTTAAGTCTGCTTCGCAGAATGTGAAAGATGTGTTTATCTCAACCTTAAACGACGCGCAGCGTCCTCAACGACAAACGAAGTTTGTCCTCAACGCACGCTTGCGTGCCTCAACGAGCGAAGCTCCTCAACGCACGAAGTGCACCACATTTCTAATTTAAAAAAAGGACGCAGATTGTAGTCTGCGTCCTTTAGGAGGTGTCTATGAAAAACGTGTAGACACTATTTATTGATCGATAGATAAGACTATCATTTCGACTCTTCTGTTTCTTTGCATACCTTCTTCGGTGTCGTTATCTGCCAGCGGTCTGCTAAAGCCATAGGCTCCTGTCTGCATTCTGTTTCTATTTATGCCTCTGCGAACTAGTTCATTTCGCACAGAATCAGCTCTGCGTTGTGACAGACCCATATTGTAGGCTTCTGACCCGCGGATATCTGTGTGACCTGCTATCTCGACTTTCATAGTCGGGTTTTCGTTTAGCATATTATACATTTTCACCACTTCTGGCATAGTGTCTGTTCGTATGTCAGATTTATCATAGTCAAATTCGACCACGAAGGCATACGCTTGCCCTTTTGCATACACAGTAAGGACAAAGTCTCTGGTTTGATAAGATTCGCCTTCTATTAGGTTCCAGCGACCTTTTAGGGCTACATAGCCTTGTTCTTGGATATCGAAGTCGATATAGCGTATATTTGGTACTTCCATGATGTAGTGACCGTCATCGTTTGTTTTGCTGCCTCTTTTTACTGTCTCGCCTTCGTTTACGTAGGTCCAGTTTATAGTGGTGTGGACAGGGTCATCGTATTGGTCATAGACGCGACCAGCGAGGCGCAGGACGTTTTTACGGTGGACGGGTATGATGATTTCTGTATCGCGCTGCACTATATCCTCTTCGCCTTCTACAAAGAAGTATCTTTCGTCATCGATGTAGTAGGTTACTTTCTTTGTAGGTGAAAGCAGGAAGCGAAATTCGCCATTTTCGTCAGTTTTGGTAAAGAAGTCATGATTTCCGTCGCTCCAGTTTACAGTGGTTTGGACTCTTTCGTTTGTTTCGTCATGGACATAGCCGTGCACCAATCTGTAGCCGAGCTTTTCCAGGTCGATACCCAGTATATTTTCCATATTTAGATAGGCAAATCTATTGCTAGAGTAATACGCTGTCAAAGAGTTTTCCGCTAGTGAAAAGCCTCTGTCATCATTTGAGCTGTTTATGATGGGTCCCAGATTTATCGGGGTGCCCCATTCGGTCCAGCTAGCGCCAGTTCTTTTGCTTACAAACAGGTCAAATCCGCCGAAGCCGGGGTGAGTATCGCTAGCAAAGAACAGCAGATGTCCGCCGGGAGCTAGGAAAGGAGTTATCTCGTTTCCGCTGGTGTTTATGGTGCTACCCAGAGAGACTGGTGTGCTCCAAGTGCCGAAGCTATACTCAGACACATAGAGGTCATAGCTCTTGTGGTCGCCACCGCGCGTGCTAGCAAAGACCATAGTATTACCGCTGGATACAGACGGGTTTATATCATTGAAGTTGCTAGACAATGCGTCTACTTTTTGCGGGCTTCCGAATTTTTTCCCAAGGTTGTAGGCTATATAAATACTGTTGTTATAAGCTTTTTTCTTATTTCCGTATTGACCAGCAATATACAGGTTTCCGTCTTTGTCAAACGAGCCAGCTGTTTCGTTTCTATCTGTCGCAAGTTCCTTGATCTCCATAGGTTCTGTCCAGCTACCGTCTACCAGAGCGGAATAGAATATATTCTCGCCTTTGTAGGGGCTTCGCCGGTCTGACCCAAAGACCATAAAGTCGCCTTCTGCATTTACAAAAGGCAGATATTCGCTGTGGATAGAGTTTAATCTACCGGGCAGGTCGAGTATCACGCCTTGTATAGCAAAATCTGTTGCGTCGGCTATGGTGGCATAAAGTTCGCCTGTAAGCGGCACGCCTTCTCCACCTTCGCTGCGGTAATCATTTAAAGTCGCCAGAGCTTCTTCATAATCACCGGTCGCTATCTGTAATTTAGCTAAGAGTAGCAGATAATCTGTGTGATTATGATACTCTTGGTCCACTCTTTTCATGCTGTTCATCGCCTGTGTGTAATTACCTATTTTATAGTAATTCTCTGCATCGAGAAAGCTACGATCCTCTCTAGCAGATGCAAACAAGCTCACAAAAAGCACTAAAATCATGAACAATGAAATAATATATTTCATGCTAACCCTCCGTTATTTTTTTAAAATTATAAATTATAAATTATAAATTATAAATAAGGCGCACTTCGTGCAAAACAAATTATAAATTATAAATACTGTGTGCTTCGCACAATATAGATTATAACCACCCCGTCCGCTGGCGCGTCCACCCCTCCAATTTGGAGGGGAATTAATACCCGTCCGCTACAACCCTTTGCCGTCATTCTGAACGAAACGGCAGAATCCAGAATATTCTTCATCTGTCGGAATGACACCGCATTTATAATTTATAATTTATAATTTATAATTTACTATTGAGTGTCTTTATTATCTTAGTAAGCATTTTACCCAGCTCGACACTATCCTTATATATACTGTTAAACTCTACTTCAGTTAGATAACCTGTTTCAAACAGCAATTCTAACCAGTAGTCTGTCTCTTGTGCTTCCTTTAGAGAAATATTCAGTTTTTGTCTAAATTCTGCAGGGCTGATACTAGCATGAGCTTCACGAACATTGGCACCAATACTAGTTCCACTTCGGAGTAGCTGTTTACTAAGAACATATTCCTGTTTCTCATCTTTTAGATATTGGTATAGTCGAATAATTCTGATGGCAAACTTTTTGCTCTTTTCCAAAATCGCATTGTTCTTTGTAGACATCTTATACTTCTCCAAAACCACTCTATTTATAATTTATAATTTATAATTTGACTAAGTCCGTCCGCAGGACACCAAGCTATTTATAATTTATAATTTATAATTTCTAATTTAAAATAAAATCTGGGGGAGGCTTCGCCTCCCCCAATATTTTATTTTAGAACCTGAGCGTCAAGCTCATCAGGTGGTGGTCTTGTCCATCCAGAGTATCTTCGCTTTTCTTGTCAGTCAGCTGATAAGCATAGTTCACTTCGAACATGCTGTATCGTAAGCCGAAGCCAGCTGCGAATTTACCGTCATTTAGACCAGCGCGGATACCTGCTTGAGTGCGGGCAAAGATGTCGCTCCAGGTGCTGTTTTCACGCACGCGGATGCCTGTGATGCTAGATCCCATATTGTCATCTTGTCCCACTCCGAGCCAGTATTCTGCACCGAGGTTTAGAGAAGTGTCTTTGAAGTCGTTAGTGCCGACCATGTCAGCAGCTACAACCAATCCTGGCACTGGGAACACAGCTATACCAGGTATCAGTTTACGAGGCATTTCTAGCCCGTCTCCGTCTACATCGCTAGCAAGCTCGCGAGCTACGAAACCGAGGTTGAAATAGCGGTTCATGTGCCATACAGCACCGAGGTCCAGTCCGAAGCCGGTAGTCTTGTCATCGTCTATATTTGACATATAGAGTTTTGGTGTGATACCGACATTGAAGTTGCTTATTTTCAGAGCATAAGACAGGTTTATGTTATTTGCACTGCTGTCGAAATCGCCTCTGGGGTTACCTTCGGGGTCGAATCCTCTGATCTTGTCTGTGCCTGCATATTTCCAGCTGAGAGCCAGATAGCCGAGTGGTAGCTCGAAGCCGCCGGCAGCAGAGAAGTAGCTTCTATCATATTCCATATTTGCTCTGTAAGAAAAGTTGAATTCGTGTCTCTTTACGTCAGCCAGAGTGGCAGGGTTCAAGAAGGTAGCTGCTACATTATCGAGAAATCCAACGCCGACTCCTCCCATACCTGCGGTACGAGCGTCTAAACCGAGCTCAAAGTTCGCATCTGCAAAGTTGTTTTCAGTAGCGAACATTACGGTGATTCCGAGCATTATTACTAATGCCAGAACTATTTTTTTTATTGTTGTCATGTTTCCTCCGATCAACCCACCTCCCCCCTGCTTTCGCAGGGGAGATTTAGGTATGATTTATTCTTAGTTAATGATAGCTATTTTCACTACCGATTCAACCATCTTAGCCTTATTGCTAATCGTTACTCTTGCGAAGTAAGTTCCTCTTGCTGCGCGCACGCCTTTATCTGTCTTGCCGTCCCAGCTGAGCTGACCAGCATCCAGATCGCGAACTATACGACCTGCGAAGTCAAATATTCTGATCTTCACTATGTCGTCTTTTTGAGCACCGAGGTAGTTCAAGCTAA